>NZ_DASVFL010000234.1:0-35923 GCF_036380075.1 Lentzea sp.
TGGGTGGAGTCCGCGCCGGTGATGCCGGCCAGGCGGAGCGTGGCGCGCTCGACGGCGACGGTGGTGTGCGCCTTCGCGAGGGACACCACCGGTTCGGCCGCCCGCGCCGCGAGTGCGCGCGCGGAGGCGACGACCTGGGGGTCGAGGTCGAGCAACGCCATCAGTCACTTCCTCTCGTAGATCGTCCGGCCGTTCAGCACGGTCCGCACGCAGACGGGCGCCGGACCGGTCAGGTCGGGCAGGCCGGGCACGCCCGAGCGCGGGTCGGTCGACCAGCGCTGCACCCGTGCGTCGGAGCCGGCCACGACGAGGTCGCCGGTCTCCCACACCGCGTACGTCGCGGGCGCGCCGGGCTGGAGCGTGCCGGTCAGGCCGTCGTCCACACCGGCGGCACGCCAGCCACCACGCGTGTGCGCGGTGAACGCGGCGCGGGGTGAGACGCCGAAGCCTTGGGTCTTGTGGTGCACCGCGGCGCGCACGGCGGCCCACGGGTCGATGGCGGTCACGGGGGTGTCCGAGCCGAACGCGAGCACGACGCCCGCGGCCGCCAGGCGTGAATAGGGGTTCAGCCCCACTCCGCGCTCGGCTCCGAGCCGCTGGACGTACATGCCGCCCGGACCGCCCCACTCGGCGTCGAACAGCGGCTGGACGGAGGCGATCACGCCCCACCCGGCGAGCCGCTGCGCCTGCTCGGCCGAGACCATCTCGACGTGTTCGAGGCGGTGGCGGGCGGAGGCCAGCGCGGGTGTGCCGAGTGCCTTCTCGGCGAGCTCGAAGCCCTCGACGACCGCGGCCATGGCGGCGTCGCCGATGACGTGGAACCCGGCCTGCACCCCGAGCTCGGTGCACTTCACCAGGTGGTCGGCGATCTGCCGACCGGTCAGGTAGAGCGCGCCGGTGGTGTCGGCGTCGGCGTACGGCTCGGCCAGCGCGGCCGTGCGCGAGCCGATCGCGCCGTCGACGAAGTGGTCGCCGGCGAGACCGCGCACGGGGACGCCGGGCATCTCGTGCGCACCCCAGTAGGCGACGACCTCGGGGCCCTCGGCCAGCGCCAGCAGCTCGCGCAGGTCGTCCTCGCCGGAGATGTCCGGGCCCGCGCACTCGTGCACGGACGCGATGCCCATCGACGCGGCGTGGCGGAGGAACGCCCGTTGGGCGGCCTCGCGCTGTTGCGGCGTGATGGCCGCTTTGGCCGTGCCGCGGACGTGGTGGTGGGCCGCCCGCGAGAGAGGACCGTCCTCCGAGTAGCCGTCGGCCGTGCGCGCGTCATCCGTGACCAGGTTCGACGAGACGAGGGCGGAGTGGACATCGATGCGCGACAGGTACACCGTCTTGCCCGCCGCGGCCTCGTCGATCTCCGCGCGCGTCGGCGGCCGGTTCTCCTGCCAGCGCGTCTCGTCCCAGCCGTGGCCCCACACCAGCGGCCCCTCGGCGTCCCGGACCTGCTGCAGCAGCGCGTCCACAGAGGACGTCCCGGTCAGGTCGAGGCCGGTCAGGAGCAGGCCGGCCGACGTGGCATGCACGTGCGCGTCGACGAACGCGGGCGCGACGAACGCGCCGTTCAGCTCGACCACCGAGGCGTCGGGGTGCAGTGCACGGCCGACCGAGTCCTGTCCGATCCACACGACGACGCCGTCGGTGACGGCCATGGCCGTCGCATCCGGTGCGTAGATGCGGCCGCCGACCAAAAGTTGCGTACTCACGTCACGCAGTCTGCCGTTGCTCGAACAGCGCCCGCACACCCGGCCGGGTCCTGACCAGGTCGAGCGCGAAGGCGGCGTGACCGGGCACATACCCGTTGCCGACCAGCATCTCCACGTCGGCGGCCAGACCCTCCGCTCCCAGAGCGGCGGCACTGAACGAGGTCGCCATCGAGAAGAAGATCACCGTGCCGCCGTCCGCGGTCGCGAGGATGGCGCCGTGCTCGCACCCCGGCACGTCCACACACACGACCGTGACGTCGACCTGCTTGCCCACCGCTTCGGCGACGGCGACAGGGTTGCGTGCGTCCGCGATGACGACCTCGTCGGCGAGGCCCGCCTCACGGACCGATGCGGCTTCACGCTCCGTCGGCACCAACGCCACGAGACGGGACGCACCGGCTTGACGCGCGGCCGCGAGAGAAAGCGAACCCGACTTGCCGCCACCGCCGAGCACCAGCACGGACCCGCCGGGGTGCTTGCGCACCACACGGTCGGTCAGTGCCGGTGCGCCGCACACGTCGAGCACGGACAACGCCAGCTCGTCGGACAGGTCGTCCGGCAGCACGGCGGCAATGGACCGTCCGAACAGCACCGCGGTCCCCCGGCACGGCACCTGCTCGTCCTCGCCGTCCCAGTCGCGCAGGCCGTCGTCGATCCGCAACGGCGTGAGCGTGAGGCTGACCAGCGTCGCGATGCGGTCGCCCGCCTTCAGCCCGAGCGGCGACTCCGGGCCCACCTCGGTCACGGTGCCGAGCAGCATGCCGCCCGACCCGGTGACCGGGTTCTGCATCTTGCCGCGCTCGGCGACGATGTCGAGCACCGCCCGCCGGACCGCGGCGCCGTCGCCGTGCTGCTCCCTGAGCTGCCGGAACGACGCCGCGTCCAGGTTGAGGCGCTCGACCGCGACGACGACCTCGTCCGCGGCGGGCACGGGCTCCGCGTCCAGCCGCCACGCCTGCTGCGGCAGGACACCGACGGGCTCGAGGACACGGTGCAGTCCGTACGCGCTCACCTGAAAATCCTTCGGTCGACGACGCTGTCTCGAAGATATCTTCACGTGAAGCGTCAAGATCCCGCAAGCATCACTCAGAAATCACGCGGAACCACCGGCAGTCGTAGGGCGCCAGGTCGACCTTCGCCCCGGTCTTCGCGGGCTTCACCGTGCCGCCCGACGCGAGGTCCTTGAGCAGTCCCTCCGCGGGCACGCGCACGGTGACGTCCTGGTCCGCGAAGTTGTGCACGGCGATCACGGCGCCACCGTCGCAGTCGGCGCGATGGGCGAACACGGTCGGATCGCCGACGTCGAGCACCTCGACCGTGCCCCACGCCAACTCCGGCGCCTCGCGGTAGAGCTCGACCAGCTTGCGCATCCACGTCAGCAACGAGTCGGAGTCGTAGCGCTGCCTGCCCGCCTCGTCCCAGTCCATCGGCACCCGCACCGCGAGCCTGCCCTCCAGCGACAGGTCCTCCTCCAGGCCGAGCTCCTCGCCGTAGAAGAGCACCGGCGTGCCCGGCAGAGTGAACAGCAGGCTGTAGACCATGCGGATGCGGCGCTGGTCGCCGTCGAGCATGCCGGGCAACCGGCGGCGCAGGCCGCGGCCGTAGAGCTGCATGGCCGGGTCGGGGCCGAAGGCGTCGAAGACCTCCTGGCGTTCGTCCATCGGCAGCTTGTCGAGCGTCAGCTCGTCGTGGTTGCGGACGAACGTCGCCCAGTGCCCGTCGCGCGGCGGGTTCGGGCGTTCCTGGAGCGCCTTGACCAGCGGGCCGCTCGACTGCCGGGCCAGCGCCAGGTACATCGCCTGCATGCCGACGAAGTCGAAGCACATGGTCAGCTCGTCGCCGACGCCCTGGCCGTAGAACGCCATCGCGTCCTTGTACGGCAGGTTCACCTCGCCGAGCAGGATCGCCTCGCCGTTGCGGCGGTTGAGGAACGCGCGCAGGTCGGTGAGGTAGTCGTGCGGGTCGGGAAGCTCGATCGCGTCGGTCTTCTCCTGGTGCTCCAGCAGGAACGGCACGGCGTCGACGCGGAAACCGCTCAGGCCCAGCTCCATCCAGAAGCCCATGATCCGCGCGATCTCGTCGCGCACCTCGGGGTTGGCGACGTTGAGGTCGGGCTGGTGCTTGTAGAAGCGGTGCAGGTAGTACTTCCCGACCTCCTCGGAGTACTCCCAGAGCGAGTTCTCCTTGTCGGGGAACGTGATCCCCTGCGGTCCGTCCTCGCGCGGCTTGTCGGCCCACACGTACCAGTCGCGCTTCTCGGGGTCGTGGAACCACGGGTGCTGGTCGGACGTGTGGTTGACGACGAGGTCGGCGATGACGCGCATGCCACGGTCCCGTGCGGCGCGCACGAACTCCACGAAGTCGCCGAGCGAACCGAGCCGCGGGTCGACGTTGTAGAAGTCGGTGATGTCGTAGCCGTCGTCCTTCTCGGGCGTGGGGTAGAACGGCATGAGCCACACACACGTGACGCCCAAGGCGTGCAAGTGGTCGATGCGTTCCGTGGCGCCGCGGAAACCGTTGTCGGAGAAGGTCTCGATGTCGAGGCAGTAGAGGACGGCGTTCTTCCACCAGACGTCGGCCGTGCGGATCACGCGGTCACCTCCGGCAGGACGTGCTCGCCGAACGCGTCGACGAACGCGGTCAGGTCCTGGCCCACGTGGTGCAGGTAGATCTCCTCGAAGCCGATCTCCTCGTAGGAGTTGAGCTGCTCGGCGTGCCACTTCAGGTCCGACGAGACGTTCACGACCTGGGCCACCTGCTCGGGCGTGACGTTCTCGGAGACGACGTCGAAGTGGTCGGTCATCTCCAGGTCCCAGCACACGGGCGGCTGGAAGACGTTGCTGCGCCACTGGTCGTGCGCCGTCGCGACGGCCTTGTCCTCGTCGGGGTCCCAGCTCAGGTGCACCTGGAGGTGGAGCTTGCCCTTGCCGCCGGCGTCGCGGTAGGCGTCCGCGACCTCGCGCAGGCGTTCGGGAGCGGCGTTGACGGTGATCAGCCCGTCGGCCCAGGACGCGCACCACCGCGCGGTCTCCGGGCTGACAGCCGCGCCGATCAGCAGCGGCACCTCGTCCGGCAGCGTCCAGAGCCGGGCGCGGTCGACCGTGACGAGGCCGTCGTGGCTGACCTCCTCACCGGCGAGCAGCGCGCGGATGACGTCGACGCACTCGCGCAGCCGGGCGGTGCGGATGTCCTTGCGCGGCCAGACGTCGCCGGTGATGTGCTCGTTGCTGGCCTCGCCGGTGCCGAGCGCGGCCCAGAACCGTCCGGGGTACATGGCGGCGAGCGTGCCGATCGCCTGCGCGGTGATCGCCGGGTGGTAGCGCTGCCCCGGCGCCGTGACCACGCCGAACGGCAGGCTGGTCGCCTGGAGCGCGGCGCCGAGCCACGACCAGGCGAACCCGGACTGCCCCTGGCGCGCACTCCACGGTGAGAAGTGGTCGGAGCTCATCGCCGCGGCGAACCCGGCTTCCTCTGCCCTGCGCACGGCGGTGAGCAGGCCGGTGGGGTGTATCTGCTCGTGTGAGGCGTGGATGCCGTAGACCGTCATGCGGCTTCTGTACCCAATCGAGCAGTTCGAGAAAGCTTTGAACCGATCGAACCGGGAGCCCGTGTGTAGAGCGGCACCTCACTGCGGAGGAGGAACGACGATGTTCAACGAGACAAGGGTCGGCACCGCGACCGTCGTCGAGTTCGTGCGACCGGACGGCTCCATCGAGCCGATGAACGTCGACCTCCACTACCGCTCGGACGATCCGCACGCCGTGACCATGCGGTTCCACACCCGCGACCAGGAGTCGACGTGGCTGGTGGGGCGCGAGCTGCTGTCCGACGGCCTGATGTCGCCGGCCGGGATGGGCGACGTGCGGCTGCGCCCGGCGGACGGCGACGTGCTCGTGCTGGAGCTGTTCACCGAGGACTCGCACGCCGTGTTCCACCTGTCGGCCGACGAGCTGAGTCGGTTCCTCGACTCGACCTACGCGGCGGTGCCGGCCGGGCGGGAGAGCGTCGACTTCGAGCTGCTGCTCAAGGACCTGCTGGCCTAGAGGCGCAACCCGAGCACCAGCTTGTCGGCGGAGTCGATCACGCGGAAGCCGAGGTGCTCCCAGAAGCCGATCGCGTGCGTGTTGTGGTGCCGCACGTGCACGTGGACGCCCTTCTCGAGGCGTTCGAGCACCGTCCGCACGAGCGTGCCGCCGAAACCCCTGCCCTTCGCGCGGGGGAGCAGGTTCGCGTGCAGGTGCGCCGGGTAGTCGCGGACCAGCACCGGGTCGACGCGGACCGGGTGGTGGATCAGCTGCACGACCCGGTTCGCTCCAGGTGTCAGCGGGTAGCGGAACCGCAGGTCGGGCCACCAGTCGCGGTCGCAGCGGTCCTCGAAGGCCTCGCTGTCCGACGCCGCGACGGCGTAACCGCAGACGCCGTCGTCGTCCTCCGCCACGAACGCCAGGTCGGGTTCGAACGCCACGTACGGGCCGACGTAGGCGTGGCCCAGCAGGCGCGGGTCGTCGAACAGGTGGCGCACGCCGAGGCCGCCGTCGCCCGTGTCGAGGCAGATGTCGTAGAGCGCGTCCAGGTCGGCGGGCCGGTACGCGCGGATCACGTCAGTTCGCGCCGGTCGGTGATGACCACGGGCTCGACGTCGACGACCTCGCCGTCGATGACCTGACCGGCGCCGAAGCGGCGTTCATGCTCGAACTTCAGCGCCGCCGCCTCGGCCTTGCGCGCGATGCGCCGGCTCACGACCTTGCGCGTGGGCGGGAAGAGCAGGAACAACGCCACCACGTCGCTGAGGAAGCCCGGCACCATGATCAGCGCGCCGGCGGCCGCGATGAGCATGCCGTCGGCCATCTCCTGGTGCGGCTGCTCGCGCCGCGTCACCGACTGGCGCAGCGCCGCCAGCGCCTGCGCGCCCTGCCTGCGCACCAGCGACAGCCCCACCAGGGAGCCGACCAGGAGCAGCGCGATCATCCAGAGGCCGCCGATGGCGTTGCCGACGGCGATCATGACCGCGACCTCGGCGAAGAAACCGACGAGCAGCAGCGCGAGAACAGGCATACCGGGTGAACGCACGGGACGCCCGAATTGCTCCCGACCACCCCTCCACCAGCCCTTGAGCTGAAATATTTACGGCAGCCTGGCGGTATGACAGGATATCTTTACGCGACCTCGACGCAGAGGAGTACGGATGACCGCGCTGCACGACGCCCCCACGTCGCTGGAGCGGCTGGACCGCCAGCCGTACACGTACGTCCGCCGTGAGCTGGTCGAACCCGACTGGCGGCGCTTCCCCGGCTGGGCCCACGTGACCGAGGCGCAGTGGCGGGACGCCCAGTGGCAGCGGGTGAACTGCGTCAAGAACGTGAAGCAGCTCCGCAAGGTGGCGGGCGACCTGCTGACCGACCGGTTCTACGACGACCTCGCCGCCGACCAGTCGGCGTTCGCGACGATGTCGATGCTGATCCCGCCGCAGATGGTCAACACGACGGCGGTCGGCGCCGACCTCTCCCCCGACGCGTTCACGGAGGCCTTCCTGGCCGACCCGGTGCGCCGCTACATGCTGCCGGTCGCCTCCGACCGCGACCCCCGCTGGCCGTCGCACCCGCACTCGCAGCGCGACTCGCTGCACGAGGCGGAGATGTGGGTCGTCGAGGGCCTGACCCACCGCTACCCCACCAAGGTCCTGGCCGAGATGGTGTCGACCTGTCCCCAGTACTGCGGCCACTGCACCCGCATGGACCTGGTCGGCAACTCCACGCCGTTGATCGACAAGCACAAGCTCTCGCTCAAGCCGGTCGACCGCCAGGACCAGATGGTCGAGTACCTGAAGAAGACCCCCGGCGTCCGCGACGTCGTGGTCTCCGGCGGCGACGTGGCGAACGTGCCGTGGCCGCAGCTCGAGTCGTTCCTGATGCGCCTGCTCGACATCGAGACCGTCCGCGACGTCCGCCTGGCCACCAAGGCCCTGGCCGGCCTCCCCCAGCACTGGCTCCAGCCCCGCGTCGTCGAGGGCCTGGAACGCGTCGCCCGCACGGCCTCCCGCCGCGGCGTGAACCTCGCGATCCACACGCACGTGAACCACGCCCAGTCCGTGACACCCCTCGTCGCCGAGGCCGCGCGCACGGCCCTGGAGGTGGGTGTGCGGGACGTGCGCAACCAGGGCGTGCTGATGCGCGGCGTCAACGCCACGCCGGACGACCTGCTGGACCTTTGCTTCGCGCTGCAGGGGGAAGCGAACATCCTGCCGTACTACTTCTACATGTGCGACATGATCCCCAACGCCGAGCACTGGCGGGTGTCGGTGTGGGAGGCGCAGGAGCTGCAGCACGCGATCATGGGCTACCTGCCCGGCTATGCGACCCCTCGGATCGTGTGCGACGTGCCGTACGTCGGGAAGCGGTGGGTGCACCAGCTCGAGGACTACGACCGGGAGCTCGGGATCTCGTACTGGACCAAGAACTACCGGACCGGGATCGAGCTGGAGGACCCGGAGGCGTTGAACCGCCGCTACCCGTACTACGACCCGATCTCGACGTTGGGTGAGACCGGTCGGAAGTGGTGGGCCGACCAGGCCTGACGGGTCACGGTGGGGCCGTCGTCGGAGACGGCCTCACCCTCTTCTGCCCGAGCCGGCCGAATCGCGCACCAGGCCAGGAACCCGAGCGCCAGCCACACGTAGCTGTTGCCGGCCAGGTGCTGCCACCACGCCCACGCGAGCTCGCGGTCGCCCGCGGACGGCAGGAGCCAGTGCGGGCCGACCGCGAACACCGCCGTCACGGCGACCCGCACCCAGCCGTGCAGGACCAGCAGTGCGGGCGCGATCCACACCCAGTGGTGCGACCAGGACACCGGCGAGATCAGCAGTCCCGCCGCGGCCACGACCAGCAGTGCGGTGAGGTCGTGCTGACGGCGCAGCGCGAACGCGGTCAGCACCAGGACTGCCAGGCACAGCGCGATCCACAGCGGTTCGGGTGCGCCGAGGCGGAAGAGCAGGCCGCGCAGCGACTGGTTGGCGGTGTAGGCGAGGCCGCCGACGCGTTGCGGGTCGAGCACGGCGTGGAACCAGAACCGCGCCGACTCGGCCGGTGCCAGTGCCCAGCCGGTCAGGGCCGCGGCGGTGAAGGTGCCGATGGCGGTCAGCGCGGGCCGCCACCGCCGGCGAGACAGGAAGTACAGCACGAAGATCGCCGGGGTCAGCTTGATCGCGGCGGCGAGTCCCACGAGCAGGCCCCTCGGCCACGGTGTGCGCGGCAGCAGGCAGTCCAGGGCCACCAGGCCGATGAGGATCATGTTGATCTGGCCGAGGTCGGTGCCGCCGCGCAGCGGTTCGAGCAGCAGGCACAGCGCGGCCAGCCCGAAGCCCGCGTTCGGTGACGACGTCCGCGACGCCGCCACGTGGCAGGCCGCGGTGAACAGCGCGATGCCCGCGGCGGTGAAGAGCACGGCGGCGACCGGTAACGGCAGCAGGCTGACGCCGCTGAACAGCACGGCGGCGAACGGCGGGTACGTGAACGGCAGGCCCCTGGGGCCCGGGAAGTCCGGGGCGTACAGGCCTTCGCCGGACCGCCACACCTCGCCGCCCACCAGGTACACCCGCAGGTCCAGGAGGCCGGAGCCGAAGCTGCGCACGCAGACCCAGATCAGCAGCCCGGTCGCGACGACGGCCCACACCCGCCGGAGATCGTTGCGTGCCAAGATTTCCTTCACCGCGACACCGCCGCACGACGCCGCGTGACCGCAATGACGGCAGCCGCCACGACAGCGGCGGCCACGGCTCCTGCGCTGTTGTTGAGGAAGTCCTGGGTCTCGCAGAGGCCACGGCGGGTGAGCGGCTGCACGATCTCGATGGCCGCGCTCAACGCGATCGCCGACGCGAGCACGACGAGCGGCCGACGGGTGGCCAGCACGGCGAAGAACACCAGCGGCACGAACAGCAGGGCGTTCAGCAGTTCCGCCGAGCCGACGAGGGAGAACGCATCGACCTGGCAGAACTGGTCGCGTCCCGCCCAGTCCGGCAGCGTGCGGGAGAACGTCACGCCCAACACGACTCCCAGCGAGAGCCCCGCCAGCACGGAGGGCGCCGGCCTCCATCCCCACCTGCGCGCCGCGAACCACCCGGCTGATCCCACCGTGACGGCCCCGGCCACCACGCCGGCCGCGATCAGCGGGTTCGTCAACGTCCGGATGACCGCGTCGAGCGCCCGTCCCAGCTGTTCCACCACAGCGAAACCCCTTGTCCGACAACGACTCTGTTGTGGACAAGCCTGCGGTCAAGAGGCAGGGGAACGGATCGGCCGGAGAGCCGGAGGATCATGGTCAGCCGGCCAGGCCCGCGCTCCGGGCCGGCCGTTCGGCTGAGGTCAGTCGGCCACCACGCGGGCGCGGAACGCCCACGCCACGACCTCCACCCGGTTGCGCGCCTTCACCTTGGTCTGCACCGACGCGAGGTAGGCCTTGACCGACGACACAGAGACCTGCAGCGCGGCGGCTATCTCGTTGTTGCTCAGGCCTTTCGCGACGTGCCGGACGACGTCGAGCTCACGCGGGCCGAGCAGGTCGGCGGCGGCGTGGCCGACCGGCCGCGGTGCCCTGCGCAGGACGCGCAGGACCACCTGCGGTGACACCAGCACGTCGCCGCGGGCGGCGGACCTGACGGCCTCGACGAGCAGGCCGGGGCTGGCGTCCTTGGTGAGGAAGCCGCACGCGCCGAGGTCCAGCGCCTTCTGGAGGACGTCGTCGCTGTCGAACGTCGTCACCACCACGACGCGGGTGTGCGGGGCGAGGCGGCGGGTGACCTCCAGGCCGTCCAGCCCCGGCATCCGCACGTCGACGAGACACACCTGCGGCGTCAGCTCCTTGGCCACCTGGACGGCGCTGATGCCGTCCGGGACGTCCGCGACGACCTCGACGTCCGGTTGCGCCTCCAGGATGAGCCGGAAGCCCATGCGCACCATGTCCTGGTCCTCGGCGATCAGCACCGTGATCACGCCAGGACCTCCAGCGGCAGCTCGGCGGTGACCAGCCACCCCTCCCCCGTCGGGCCCGCGAAGAAGCGCCCGCCCAGCTCGTCCACCCGCTCCCGCATCCCCACCAGCCCGAACCCACCGGAGTGCGCCGGTCGGCCGGTGCCGTTGTCCACGACGGACAGCAGGACCGCCGACGTCGTGCGACGCACTTCGACCTCCACGTCGGTCGCGTCGTGCGCGTGCTTGCGGACGTTGGTGAGGGCCTCCTGCACGAGTCTGAGCACCGACCGCCCCAGCTCCGGCCGCACGTCGCCGGGCAGCTCGATGCTCGCGCGCACCGACAGCCCAGACTTCTGCACCAGCTGATGCAGATCCGCCGTCAGGTCGCCGGTCGCGGTCGCGGCCCCGTTGTCCCGCAGGGTTCTGACCATCGCGCGCATCGCGCCCAACGCGTCCGTGCCACCGTCGACGATGCCCGGCAACAACGAGCACGCCTTGGCCTGGTCCGCCTCCGCGACGACGAGTGCGGCCTGGGCCTGCACCAGCATGCCGGTCACGTGGTGCGCCACCACGTCGTGCAGCTCCCGGGCCATGTCGAGCCGCTCTTCGCTGCGTGCCCTGTCCTCCGCGGCGGCCGCGGCGACGGCCCTGACGCGGTCCCTCATCCGCAGCACCGCGCCACTGCCCACGCCGATGAGGAGCAGCATCAGGACGAGCTGCACGCTCTGGGAGCCGTTCAGACCGAGGTCCGACCTGATCACCACGGCGTGGACGCTGACCAGCGCCAGCGCTCCGACTGCCAGCGCTGCCGGCAGCGGCGGAGTCCTCCGGGTCAGCAGGACGACCAGGGCCAGCACCACCGCGGCTTCCGCGATCTTCACCGGCGGCGCGCCGAGCACCGGGGACGAGCTGACACCGGTACCGCCCGCGAAGACCGCCCGGCTGAAGCCGCTGACCAGGCCGGTGACGACGAAGACGGCTCCGCACACCGCCGCCGTCGCGACGAGGACCAGCGGCGTCCGCGGTCGGTCGAGTGCTTCCACCGCCGCATCGTAGAAGCCGGCCCGGTCACCGGCCCTCGGTCTTCCGGCCGAGCGGACTGGCCATCTGGCCTGTCCGCACTCGGCGGTGAGTCAGCCGAGCGGCGCCACGTCGTCGGCGACCGCCAGGGCCAGCTCGCAGAACATCGAGTCGGCCCAGGAGAACCACGGCCGCGAGAACGCGGACGGGTCCGACGGGTCGAAGCTCTCGTGGACGTGCCCGGTGCCCGCGTCGGTGTCGGCGATCAGCTGGAGCAACCGCCGCCGGTCGTCCGGGGTCCCGGTCAGGCCCTCGACCGCGAGGGCGATCGGCCAGATCCGGCCGGGTTTCGTGTGCGGGCTGCCCACGCCGCTCGCCACCCGGCCGCGGAAGTAGTACGGGTTGGCGTCGCTCAGGACGAACCCGCGAGTCGCCTGCCACACCTCGGGATCCACCACGTCGGGTGCCAGGAGGGGCAGCGAGAGGAGGGACGGCGTGTTGGCGTCGTCCATGCACAGCACTCCCCCGAGGCCGTCGACCTCGTAGGCGTAGATGCGTGCGCCGTCGTGTTCGACGATGCCGTGCGATTTGACGCCCTCGACCAGTTCGCGGGACAGCCCACGAGCGTCGGAGGCCAGTTCGGTGTCGTCGTAGACCTCGGCGGCGATCTCGGCGACGGCCAGCAGGGCCTGTGCCGCGAAGAGGTTGGCAGGGATGTTGTAGCCGTAGGTGCAGGCGTCGTCGGACGGCCGGAAGCCGCTCCACGTCATACCCGTCACGGCGACAGGAGTCCCGCGGCCGCCGCGGGCCAGGGTCTCGGTCGGGATGGCACCGGGGCGTTCGAAGCGGTACGGGGACTCGTCGTGCCGTTGTTCCAGGCGGAGCTGGGCGACGACCGTGCGCAGGACATCGTGCGTGCCGGTGTCGAAGGCGTCGGTCGAACCCGTTGCGCGCCAGAGCTTGTGAGCGAGGGTGACGGGGTAGGCGAGGCTGTCGATCTCGTACTTCTGCTCCCACACGTGCGGGTCGTCGCACAGGTCGCCGGGTTCGTAGTGGGCGCCGGTCGGGCCGTCGTTGAACGCGTTGGCGTACGGGTCGTGGGCCAGGCACGCGAACTGGCGGCGGACGACGGCGGTGACGAGTGCGGCCAGGTCCGGGCAGTCGGCGAGGAACCTCAGGTAGGGCGTCAGCTGGGTGGTCGAGTCGCGCAGCCACATGGCGGGGATGTCGCCCGTGATGACGAACGCGCTGCCGTCGTCGCCGATCGTGACGGTGTCGCGCAGGGTGCGGTGCAGTGCGGCTTCGACCAGGTCGCCGATGCGGTCGCCTGCCACGGTGCGCACGCGTGCTGCTGCGGCGGCGATCGTGTCGTTCACCGTTGCCACGGCGTGGTTCCGTTCTCGTCGGTGACGTGAATCCGCACGGCGTGTGCCGGTTCGTCCGTCTCGTCGGTGCTCCAGATCCCGATCTCCACCGGGACGGCGACCGGCCGTCCGGTCGCCCACGAGCCGAGCTCGTCCAGCCCCAGCGTGAACTCGACCGTCTCGCTCCGCGCACGCTGCACGGCCAGGAGCGTGCGGCGGCGTGGTCGCACGCCGAGTTCGTGGCGACGGCCGTAGAGCGGCACGGCGACGGACCCGGCGGTGGCGATGTCCACGGTGACGCGTATCGAGCCTCCGTTTTCCAGCTCCGCGGCCGAAATGCGGTACGGCTCGTCACGAACCCCGGTCTTGACCGGTGCCCCGCTGCCGAACGGGAGTCCGACGGGGTGCCGGTGGTCGAGGTAGCCGCGGGCGGTCTCCATGCGCTCGTCGTGGGCGACGGGGAAGACACCGTCGGCCACCGGGAACGACATGGGCAGACGGCCTGACGCCGTGCCGTCGTAGAGCGCGCTCACGATGGCGGCTCCGCCGCTTGGGCCGGGGAACGGTACGACGAGCAGCGCGTCCACGAGCGCGGCCAGTTCGGTGAGGGCGCGTGGTCGGCCGTCGACGACCACGGCCACGACCGGTTTGCCGCTCGCACGGGCTGTGCGGGCGAGTTCGAGCTGCGGTTCGGGCAGGGCGATCGACGCGAGGTCGACGCCTTCGCCGTTGGTCGTGTCGGGCGCCGGGCCCTCGACCGCGCCGTTGTCGGCGAACTCGTCGCTGTAGCCGCGGCGGCTGGTCCCGCCGAGCACCAGCACGCAGACGTCGGCCTGCTCCACCGCGGATCGCACCGCCGGAAGGGCGTCCGAACCGAGCGCGGTGCGGATGCGAGAACCGGGCGCGTACCGCACGCGGTCGTCACCGAGCCGTGCCACGAGGGCCGAGCGGACGGTCGACGCGGCGGGATCGTCGGCGGGCCGGGGCGGGGTGTAGTCACCGAGCTGCGCGTCCAGGTCGTCGGCGTTGGGTCCGACGAGCGCCACCGTGGCGGCCGGGTCGAGCGGCAGTGCGCCGTGCACGAGCACCACGGACTGCCGGGCGGCGCGGTCGACGAGTCCGGCCACGTCACGGCTGACCGGTGCCTGCTCGCCCAGCAGGCCGACGCGGCGTTTCAGAGCCAGCACGCGGTCGACGGCGCGGTTCAGGTCGCTCTCGTCGACGAGCCCGCGGTCCAGTGCCTGCTGGAGGTGGGTGAAGGCCTCGTCCCACAGGCTGAGGTCGACGCCCGCGCGCAGGGCCAGCGCCGCCGCGGCGGCCGGGTCCGGGGCGCTGTCGCGGAGGCGGTCGATCGCGGTGCCGTCGGCCATGACGACGCCGTCCCAGCCCCAGTCGTCGCGGAGCGTGCCGGTGAGCAGGGCGCGGTTGGCGGTGCACGGAACGCCGTCGATGTCGTTGTAGGCAGCCATGAACCCGGCGACGCCCGCACGGGCGGCGGCGAAGGCGGGCCGCAGGTGGACCTCGCCCAGCTCGCGGGGGCCGATCGGCGCGCCGGAGCCGTTGCGGCCGCCGATGCCGGCTCCTTGGGCCGCCAGGTGCTTGGCGACGACGGCGACATGTCCCTGCATCCCGCGCACGGTCGCGGCCACGAGCATCGCCGCGAGCGCGGGGTCCTCGCTGAAGCACTCCTCCGCACGGCCCCACCGCGGATCGCGCAGCACGTCCAGCCCCGACACGAGCGCCACGTGCACACCTCGCAGGCGCGCTTCGGCACCGACCGCGGCGGCGAGCTCCTCGGTGAGCTCGACGTCCATGCCGGCCCCCAAAGCGAGGTTGACCGGCAAAGTCGTCGCGCCGAGCGCCTGCAGGCCGTGCGGAGCCTCCTCGACGAACAGCACGGGCACGCCACAGCCGTTGCGCGTCACGTAGTCCTGCACGGCCGCATACGCCTCCGCGCTGCGTTCGGGCGGAATTCCGTTGTCCCAGTGGACAGCGGACCACGGGTCGGCGCGCAGGACGCCGTAGATCGCGCCGATGCCGCCGAACCGGTCGACTTCGCGGCGCAGCACGTCGGTCACGCGCGGGGCGCCGTCGACCCAGCGCAGTGCTTCCCAGCCCTTGAGGCGCTGGTTGACCTGGCCGATCCGCTCGGCCGGCGTGAGCGAGGAGGCGGTGATCATCCCTTGACGGCTCCGGAGACGAGCGCGCGCTGCATCTGCCGTTGCAGCACCGTGTAGACGAGGTACACCGGCAGCAGGGTGAACAACGTGCCCGCCATCAGGACACCGTAGTCGGTGCCCGCGTCGACCTTGAGGGTCGGCAGCGCGACCTGGATCGTGCGCTGGGCGGTGTCCGGGCCGGTGAGGATGAGCGGGTACAGGTAGGCGTTCCAGAACGACAGGAAGTTCAGCAGCAGCACGGTCGCGATGCCGGGGACGCAGATGGGCAGGTAGACCTGCCGCAGCACCTGGAGCGTCGACGCGCCGTCCATCGACGCGGCCTCCTCCAGCTCGCGCGGGATCGTGCGCATGAACGACGTGAGGATCACGATCGACAGCGGCAGGGCCGTGGCGGGCAACAGGAAGACGATGAACGTGCGGCTGTGGAACAGGCCGAGCGCCGCCGCGAGCAGGAAGGTCGGGAACAGCGCGGCGAACGACGGGATGAGGAAGCCGAGCGCGAAGACGTTCTCGACGACCTTGCCGAGCCTGCCGGTCGAGCGGGCGAGCGCGAACGACGCCGGCAGGGCGAGCAGCAGGGTCAGCACGAGCGCGCCGACCGTCGTCAGCACCGAGTTCGCGACGGCGAGGACGAGGTCGGCCTGGCGGATCGCGGTGGCGAAGTTGCCGAGGTCCCACGTCCCCGGCAACGCCAGTGGCGCCTCGAAGATCTCCTCGTTCGACTTGAACGACGAGACGACGAAGTAGTAGAAGGGCACGACGAGCAGGGCGGCGTAGATCCAGGCGAGCGTGCCGCTGGTGATCGAGCCGACGCGGTCGCGCAGCGGGCGCAGTGCGGTCCGGGCCATGGTGGACTCTCCTCGGGTTCGGGTCAGTAGGTGGCGCGGAGCACCCGGCGGATCGCACCCATGCCCACCAGGCCGAGCACGAAGAGGACGATGCCCACGGCCTGGCTGTAGCCGAGGTCGGTCTCGACGAAGGCCTTGCGGTAGACCAGGTACGACAACGTCGTCGTCGCGGTCCCCGGGCCGCCCTGGGTCAGCAGCAGCACGGTCTGGGCCGAGTTGAACAGCATCGACAGGAACTGCAGCATCGTGACGACGCCGATGAAGTCGCGGGCGATGGGCCAGTACATGCGCCACGCGATGCGCCAGTCCCCCGCGCCGTCGATGCGCGCGGCCTGCACGATCTCACCGTCCACACCGTCCAGTCGCGACGCGATGAGCACCGCGGAGTAGCCGATCCCGCTCCACAGCTCGACGGCGACGATCGCGCCCAGCGCCGTCGACGGGTCCGCGAGCCAGGCGGTGCCGTCGAACCCGAGCGGGCGCAGGATTCCGTTGAGGAGGCCGTCGGGGTTGAGCATCGCGTAGAACACCATCGCGGTCGCCGGAGCGGAGATGAGCGCGGGGATGAAGAGCAGGTAGCGCAACACCTTGTGGCCGCGGGGTTTCTGCACGACGTAGAACGCGAGCAGGAACGCCAGCACGATCATGACGGGCAGGCCGGCGACGATCTGCAGCGCCGAGTTCCCGGCCGCGGTCCAGAAGTTCTCGTCGGCGAAGACGCGGCGGAAGTTGTCCAGGCCCGCGAACCCCGGTTCGACGAGCATGCCGGGCCAGGACAGGAAGCCGATGACGATCATCGCCACGACCGGGCCGACCATGAAGACCGCGTACCAGATCAGCGCGGGCAGTGCGAAGCCGGGAAAGCGCTCCCGCATCGACGGGCGCCGGGCACGGCCGGGTGGCGTGGGAGTTTCGGGAGTGGTCGTGACGGCCACTTCGGTCAGAGCGGTCAAGGCAGGTCCTTCCTCACGCCGTGGCGTAGGCCCTCTCGAAGACGTCGATGATGCGGTCGGCGGAGATCCGGCCGTAGGCCGCGGCGGTGGCCTGGATCATCGGCTCGAACGCGTTCTGCGGGATGAGCAGGTCCGGCAGCAGCACCGGGGAGACCTGCTGCTCGGTGAGCCGCGACGCCTGGGCGACGAGCGGGAAGTTCTTGCTGACAGTGCTCGTGACCCGGCTCATGTCCCTGCCGGAGCCGAGGATCATCGCGTCGGTGACCTCGTCGGTGTAGAGGTGCTGCACGAACGGCTTGACCAGGTCGAGCTTCTTCGCGCCGTTCTCGCTGATCCAGATGCCGTGGCCGTTGAAGCTGCGGATCACGCTCGGGCGCTGGATCACGCCACCGCGGGACGGCACGGGCCAGCCCCCGACGGTGACCTCCTTCGCCCGTTCCGCGGGCACCTTCGCGAGCGCCGACGACATCGCCGGGACGATCGCGGCCTTGCCGGTGTTGAACTGCGTCAGCTCGGAGTCGGAGGTGTAGCCCTGGACGTCGTCGACGAAGACGCCGGCGTCCCTGAGCTCGACGAAGTGCCGGACTCCCGCGACGGCGCCGGGACTCTCGGAGAGCTTGCCGCTGGAGAAGACCTTCTTCGCCTCCTCGGTGGTGAGGAAGCCCTGGAGGATCTGCAGGAACATCTTCTGCCCGCTCCAGTCGGACCCGCCGACGGTCACCGGGCCGATCCCCTTGGAGCGCAACGCCTGCGCCACGGCGATCAGCTCGTCGGACGTCGTCGGGATCTGGACGCCGGCCTGGTCGAGCAGCCGCGTGTTGAACGAGACGGGCCAGTTGGTGCGGGTGAACGGGAACGCGCGCAGGTTGCCGTTCGCGTCGGTCCACTCCGCGAGCGCCTCGGGGATGATCTTGTCGCGCAGGTCCCACTCGTCGAGCAGGCCGGTGACCGGGATGGTCGCGCCGAGTCCCGTCCAGGAGAGCGTGCGGCCCTGCAGGTTCACCAGGGCGACGTCGGCCTCCGCGCTGGCGAGCGAGCTGGTCTCGAAGACGATCGGCAGGTCGGAGCCGTTCTTCAGCAACGCCACCGGGCGGCCGGTCCTGCGTTCGTACGTGGCGACGGCGTCGGCGAAGACCTGGGCGCCGGCCACCGCGCCGCTGAGCTGGGTGTGCACCGAGAGCGCGCCGGGCCGGTCCGAGGCGGGCATCAGCGCGCCGCACCCCGAGAGCACCGGCGCGGCGATGCCTCCTCCGATCGCGGCGCGCAGCAGTGTGCGCCTGCTGATGGCGTGGGACACAGGGCCTCCGCGGGATGGTCTTGTATAGCGGTACACATCAAGTGGCGAGCAAGGTATACCGCTTTACAAGGAGCGGTCAACGCCCCTAACCTCGGGGTGCCATGAGTGAACCCAGCACGAAGCGCGTGACGATCGCCGCGGTGGCCCGGCTGGCGGGCGTGTCGCCGTCCGCCGTGTCGCACGTCTTCAACGGACGGCCCAACGTCTCCGAAGCCACCGCGGCCCGCATCCGCGCCGCCGCCGACGAGCTCCACTGGCGCCCGAACTTCGCCAGCCGCAAGGTGTCCGGCCAGGGCGGCCGGAGCCTCGGCCTGGTCATCGCGCGGTCGCGCGGGACGTTCGGCCGCGACCCGTTCTTCATGCGCCTGCTCGCCGGGCTGACCGAACCGCTCGCCGACATCGGCTGGTCGCTGTCGCTGACGCTGGTGCGGGCCGAGGAGGAAGAGCAGGTCTACCGGCAGTGGTGGGGCGAGCAGCGCGTGGACGCGTTCCTGCTCGTCGACGTGCGCGACGACGACCCGCGGCTCGCGCTCGTCGAACAGCTCGGCGCGCCCGCCGCCCTGCTCGGTGCCCCCGTCCCCGGTCCCGTCGCCGCGGTGACCGTGCGGGACGGCACGGCGTTCGCCGAGGCGGTCGAGCACCTCACCGGACTGGGCCACCGCAGCATCGCGCGCGTCACCGACGCCCCCGGCCTCGCCCACACCCGTGCGAGGGACAAGCGGTTCCGCGGCGCCGCACGGGACCGCGGCGTCAAGGCGGCGCTGGCCGCGTGGAACCCGGCCGCCGCCGACCCCGTCGCCGACCTGCTCGGCCGGTTGGGGGACGCGACGGCGATCATCGTCGACAGCGAGACGATCGCCGCCGAGATCGTCGCCCACGCACCGGAGGTCGGTGTGCGCGTGCCCGAGCAGCTCTCGGTGATCGCGTGGGAGGACTCCTGGGTGTCGTCGATCGTGCGCCCGCGCCTGACCGCCTTCGACGCCCCCGTCGAGGAGAGCGCCCGCGCCGCCGTCGCCCTGCTCGAACGGCTCGTCCGCGGCGAGGACGTCACCGCCCAGACCGTCAGCGGCCGCCGCCTGCTCGTCCGCGAGTCCACGGCGCCCGCTCCGCACAACCGCGAGGGAAGCTCTTGACCACCACCGTGCCGAGGTTCGGCGTCAACTACACCCCGTCGAAGGACTGGATGTTCCAGTGGATGGCCGTCGAGCCCGACGCCGTGCGCGCGGACTTCGAGGCGATCGCCGGACTCGGCGCCGACCACGTGCGGGTGTTCCCGCTGTGGCCGGTGCTGCAACCGAACCGCACCCTCATCCGGCAGCGCGCCCTCGACGACATCGCCCTCGTCGCCGACCTGGCCGCCGAGTCCGGCCTCGACATCGCGGTCGACGTCATCCAGGGCCACATGTCCGGCTTCGACTTCGTCCCGGCCTGGCTGGTGAACTGGCACAACGGCAACATGTTCACCGACCGGCCGGCCGTCGAGGCGCAGGCCGCGCTCGTCGCCGCCGTCTACGACGCGGTGCGCGACAAGCCGAACTTCCTGGGCCTCACGCTCGGCAACGAGCTCAACCAGTTCCAGCTCCCCAACCCCGCGGCGATGCCCGCCACCACCGCCCAGGTGAGCCACTGGCTGACGTCGCTGCTGGACGCCCCGCGCGACCGCGACCCCCGCCACGTCGTGACCCACAGCGAGAACGACCACCTCTGGTACCGCGACGAGCACCCGTTCGTGCCCACCCACGCGAGCCGCCTGGGCGACATGACGACCGTGCACTCGTGGATCTTCAACGGCACCGCCGCCCGCTACGGCGCCCTGTCACCGCAGTCGGTGCGGCACGCGGAGTGGATGATCGAGCTGTCGAAGGCCTTCGCGACCGACCCCGGCCGGCAGGTGTGGCTGCAGGAGGTCGGCGCGCCGTCGATGAACCTGGCCGAGGCGGAGATGCCGGAGTTCTGCACGCGCACCGTCGAGGCCGCGCTCACCACCACCGACCTGTTCGCGATCACCTGGTGGTGCTCGCACGACGTGTCGCGTTCGCTCGGCGACTACAAGGACCTCGAGTACTCGCTCGGCCTGCTCGACACAGAGAACCGGGTGAAGCCGCTCGGCCGCCGGTTCGCCGAGCTGGTCGCCGAGGCTCGGACCGGTGTCCGGCCGGTTGCCCGGACCGTGGGTGTCGTCGTGGACGTGGACGAGGACGACCTGCCGGTGTCGCGTGCTGCTCTGGGGCCTGGTGGGGGTGTTTTCGAGCGGTGGCACGCGTTGCGCGAGGAGGGTGTGGACGTCGCTGTCGTCACCAGTGCTGTGGCTGCTTCGCCTGCGGCGTTGGAGGCGCGGGGGATTCGGGTGCTCGACCGTGTGGCGGTGTCCTGACCGGGGTCAGGTCCACTCGGTCAGCTCTGCGCTGTCCGACCCCAGGTCCGACGTGAGCACCCGCAGCACGTCCGGCGCCTCCTGCCGCTGCGGCACCAGGTGCAACCGCTCGATCCCGTCAGCACCGGGAATCGCCGCAGTGCAGGCGCAGTCGGCGGTGCCGAAGCCCGCGAACCGGTAGGCGATCTCCATCATGCGGTTGCGGTCGGTGCGCTTGAAGTCGGCGACGAGGTGCACGCCGGCGCGGGCCGCCTGGTCGGTGAGCCAGCGGAGCAGGGTGGCGCCGACGCCGAAGGCCACCACGCGGCAGGAGGTGGCCAGGAGCTTCAGGTGCCAGGCGGCGGGGAGCTTCTCCAGGAGCATCACGCCCACCGCGCCGTGCGGGCCGAACCTGTCGGTCAGGCTGATGACGAGGACCTCGTGCGCCGGGTCGTCCACATAGGACCGGAGTGTGTCCTCGGAGTAGTGGACGCCGGTGGCGTTCATCTGGTTGGTGCGGAGGGTCAGTTCCTCGACGCGGCTGATCTCGTCCTCGTGGGCGCGGGCTATGCGCAGTTCCATGGACAGGGAGCGGAGGAACTCCTCGTCGCTGCCCTCGTGCGCGTCGCGTTCGGCGGTGCGGCGGAAGCCCGCCTGGTACATCTCCCTGCGGCGCTTGGCGTCCACGGTGACGAGGGGTGGGCTGAACTCCGGCAACGAGGTCAGGGCCAGGGCCTGGGAGGCCTCGTAGACGCGGACCTCGGGGAGGTGGTGGGCCACCTCGGCTCGTTCCACCGGCATGTCGTCGATGAAGGCGATGGTGTTCACGCCGATGTTGAGGTCGGCGACGATCTGCTTCACGGCCTCGGACTTGCGGCCCCAGCTGATCCGCGGGACCACGAAGTACTCGGCGATCCGCAGCTTCTCCAGCTGCGCCCAGGCGTGGTCGTGGTCGTTGCGGCTGGCCACGGACTGGAGGATGCCGCGGGCGTCGAGCTCGATGACGACGTCGCGGATCTCGTCGGCCAGCACCACCTCGCCGTCCTCCAGCAGGGTGCCCTGCCAGAGGGTGTTGTCGAGGTCCCAGACCAGGCACTTCACCAAAGGTTTGTCGGTCACGGCCGTGCTCCCCCGTCGTGGTCTACTGGGCCGCCAGCAGCGCGCGTTCGGCCAGCACCAACTGGCTGATCTCGCTGCTGCCCTCGATGATCTCCATCAGCTTCGCGTCGCGGAACGCCCTGGCGACCACGCCGCCGTCCTGGGCTCCCGCGGAGGCGAGGACCTGCACGGCCGTCGCCGCGCCGCGAGCAGCCGCGGTGGAGGCGACGTACTTGGCCAGGACCGCGGCCGCGCCCATGTCTGGTGAGCGGGCGTCCCAGGACTGGCTGGCGTCCTCGCACATCTTCGTCGCGGTGCGCTCGGCCACGTACAGCTCGGCCAGGTGCCTGGCGACCAGCTGGTGCTGGGCGAGGGTGCTGCCGAACTGCTCACGGGTGCCCGCGTGCCTGCCGGCTTCGGTCAGGCAGGCCCTCAGCATGCCGACACTGCCCCACGCGACGGACAGCCTGCCGTAGGTCAGGGCCGTGGTCACGAGCAGGGGCAGCGGGAAACCCCGGCCGGACAGCACGGACGACAGCGGCAGGCGGACGTTGTCGAGGTCCACTGTGGAGTGGCCGGCGGCGCGGCAGCCCAGCGGGGCGGGTACGCGTTCGACGCGCACGCCCGGTGCGGTGGTGGGGACGACGGCCACCGCGGTGTCGGTGCCGAAGCGGCCGAACACCAGGACGACGTCGGCGTAGGCCGCGGCGGTGATCCAGGTCTTGCGGCCGGTGACCACGACGGTGTCGCCGTCGCGCTCGATCCGCGTGCTGATCGCGGACAGGTCGCTGCCGGCGCCGGGCTCGCTGAACGCGACGGCGGCCAGGGTGCCACCGGTCAGCTGGCCCAGGTACTCGCTGTGCTGATCGCGGGTGCCGAAGCGCTGGATCGTCCAGGCGGCCATCCCCTGCGAGGTCATCAGGCTGCGCAACGAGCTGCACAACGCGCCGGTGTGCGCGGTCAGCTCGCCGTTGTCCACACCGGACAGTTCCAGGCCGCCGTGCCGGGCGGGGACCTCGGCGCACAGCACGCCTTTGGCGCCCAGGCCGCGCACGACCTCGTGCGGGATCCAGCCGGCCAGGTCCCACTCGGCGGCGCTGTCGCCGACCGCCTCCGTGACCAGGGCCGCGGCGTCAGACACCGCTGTTCTCGCTCAGGCGCAGCACCAGGTCGGTCATCTTGTTGACGGTGCGGAAGTTGTCGACGGCGAGGTCCTCGCCGAGCACCATCACGTCGAAGGTCTTCTCCACGTAGACGACGAGCTCCATGGCGAACATGGACGACACGACGCCGGAGGCGAACAGGTCGACGTCCGGCTCCCAGGCCTGCTTGGTCCGCGACAGCAGGAACTCCTGGAGGTTCTCGCTGATCGCGGTCGGGGTGGTCGCCGCAAGGGAGTCGGTCATGATCTCCGCACACCTCTGGTCTCGTCGGAACGGTTACGCGGTCTTCTTGTGCGCCAAGGTGATGCCGTCGGCCATGGTCAGCAGGGCGAGGTCCACCCGCTCGTCGTCGCGCAGGCGGGCGTTGAGCCGGCGGATGGCCTCGGTGTCCGGGTCGCGCGCGTCCTGGTCGACCACGCGGCCGAAGTACAGGGTGTTGTCGACGACCACGAGGCCGCCGGGGCGCAGCAGGGTCAGCGCGTGCTCGTAGTAGAGCTCGTAGCCGGCCTTGTCCGCGTCCACGAACACGAGGTCGAACGTCCCCGCCAGGCCGTCGGACACCAGTGCCGCCATCGTCTCCGCGGCGTCGCCGAGGCGGAAGTCGATGCGGTCGGCCACGCCCGCGCGCTTCCAGTAGCCCGCCGCGACACTCGGCCACTTGCGGTCGACGTCGCAGGTGATGATCCGGCCGCCCGGAGCCAGGGCCCTGGCCATGCACAGCGTGCTGTAGCCGGTGAACGTGCCGATCTCCAGCACCGAACCGGCGCCGATCAACCGGACGAGCAGCGCCAGGAGCTGCGCCTCCTCCGGCATGGTCACCATGGAGTGGTAGGCGGGCATGCGCTCGGTCTCCCCGCGCAGCCCGGCCAGGATCTCGTCGTCGCGCAACGACACTTCCCGCACGTACGCCAGCAGTTCGGGCGTGGCGTCGACCTGCGCGGCCATCAGCGCAGTCCCGCGGGCAGCGCGCCGCCGGCGTCGGTGTAGGAGTAGAAGCCACGGCCGGTCTTGCGGCCGAGGTCGCCGTCGGCCACCTTGCGCAGCAACGCCCCGCTCGGCCGGAAGCTGTCGTCGCCGGTGCGTTCGTGCAGCACGCGCAGCGAGTCGACGAGGTTGTCGATGCCGATCAGGTCGGCGGTGCGCAGCGGTCCGGTCGGGTGCCCGAGGCAGCCCTCCATCAGCGCGTCGACCGCCTCGACCGTCGCCCTGCCCTCGTGGACGAGCTCGGCGGCGTCGTTGATCATGCGGTGCAGCACGCGGCTCGTGACGAACCCCGGCCCGTCGCCGACCACGACTCCCCTGCGTCCCAGGGCTTCGAGCAACGACGACAGCGCCGCCATCGCGTGCTCGCCGGTCCGCGAGCCGCGGATCACCTCGACCGTCTCGATCAGGTAGGGCGGGTTCATGAAGTGCACGCCCAGCAGGTCCTCCGGCCGGGGCGCGGACGCGGCGAGCTCGTCGACCGGGATGGACGAGGTGTTCGTGACCAGCAACGTGCCGGGCGCCACCACGGCGGCCACGTCGATGTGCGCCTTGACCTTCAGCTCGGCGACCTCGGTGATCGCCTCGACCACGACGGTCGCGTCCGCGGCGTCGGCGACCGACGTGCCGGTGCGCAGCTCCCCCGGCTTCCGGTCGCGCGGCAACGCGCCGGTGAGCTGTCCCAGCCGCATCTCCTGGCGCACCTGGTCCGCCGCGGGACCCAGCACGGCGGGGTCGACGTCGACCAGCGTCACCGGCAGGCCGCGGCCCAGCGCGAGCGCGGTGATGCCCTTGCCCATCACGCCCGCGCCGAGCACGGCCAGACGGTGCCCGGCACTGTCCTGCGTCACCACGACCTCCGAAAGCGCGTGAAAGAGGAATTCGCGGGAAAATCATTTCCCCGGTGATCACCACGCTACTGAGGGCGCATTTTCCGCTCAACCCCTGTCCGGGACCCCTAAGAACGACACAGGCGAGTTCCCGGAACGCGAGGAATCCGGGGTGTGGCCACACCCCGGATTTCTCACGAACGCTCGGCGAGCGGTGTCACTGCCCCATGCTGCCGACGAGCGCCTCGGGCTTCTCGCGCTTGGAGTACAGCTCCCAGTAGTTCTCCGCGAACTCCTCGGGGCTGTACGCCTCGACCTCGAAGTCGATGTTCGGCCGGGAGGTGATCATGTTGTAGGGCACGCTGCCCTTGATCAGCGCGCCGATGTTCACCGCGCCGACGTACACGCCCTTGTCGGCGAGCAGGCCGTTGAGGTTGTAGAAGTAGTTGCGCAGCGCCGCCTGGCCCATGCCGGCGTTGCCGAGCATCGGCGTCGGGTACACGCCCGACTGGCCGCCGGTGAAGATGATCGCGCCGTCGCCGCGCTCGACCATGGCCGGCAGAGCGGCGTTGACCAGCGCGACACCGGTGAGGACGAACTCGTCGAAGATCGCCTGCAGGCTCTCCGGCGTGATGTCGAGCGCGGGCACGATGCCCTCGCCCATGCTGCCGCCACCCGGGCTGAAGATCGCGGCGTCGATCTGGCCGTACGCCTTCGTGATCGCCTCGACGGCGCCGGGGATCTGGGTGCGGTCGGAGACGTCGGCGGAGAAACCGGCCGCCTCGATCCCGTCGTTCGCGAGCTCGGCGACCAGCTTGTCCTGGTTCTCCTTGGTCCGCGAGACCAGCGCGACGCGGAAGCCCTCACGCCCGAAGCGGCGCGCGACGGCCAACCCCAAGACAGGGCCGGCGCCAAAGATGGCAAGAGTCTTGGGCATCTGACAAAGCTCCTTCTGTCGGTCCACTAAGTTGAGGACAGCCTCAACTAGGCCGACTATACACAGAAGTTGAGGACGACCTCAACATGCTAGGATTCGGGCCATGAGCAGCCGCACCAAGCCCCTGCGCCGGGACGCGCAGCGCAACCGGGACCTGCTGGTCGAGGCCGCGCGGCAGCTGTTCGCCGTCCACGGGCTGGACGTCGCGCTCGAGGAGATCTCCCGCACCGCCGGGGTCAGCATCGGCACGCTCTACAACCACTTCCCCAACCGCGCGGACCTGGTGGACGCGGTGTTCAGCGACCGCGCGCAGACGGTCAGGCAGATCGCCGAGCACTCGCTCGCGATGCCCGACGCGTGGGACGGCCTGGTGCACTTCCTGGAACGGATCTGCGAGCTGCAGGCCAACGACCGCGGCTACAACGACCTGATCTCGCGGCGCGTCCCGCAGGCCACGCCGACCGAGGCGCACCTGCACGGGTTCCAGCTGATGAGCCGGATCCTGGACCGCGCGATCGAGGCGGGCGTGCTGCGGCCCGACTTCACGATGGCCGACCTGGCGTTCCTGACCTGGGCGACGGCCCGCACGGTCGAGGCGACGGGGTCGGTGCGACCGGACCTGTGGCGCCGGCACCTCGGCCTGATGCTCGACGGCATGCGCGCCGGAGCGGCCCACCCGCTGGCCGTGCCGCCCATCAACCCGGAGGAGCTGAACCGGGCGATGACGGGCGACTGCGGCTGAACACGCGAAGCCGAAGGCGAGCCAAGCGCGAAGGCGAAGCCGAGCAGTCCTCTTTGGCTTGAGACAGAAGGTTCCGGTGGGGTGGTCCCGTCACGAGCCGTGCAAAGCACTCGCTGCACCAGGTCAGGGGTGTCAAACCGCCACGCTTTTCGGCGGTTTGACACCCCTGACCTGGTGTGGCTCGCTCTGCCCGGTTCGGGACGGGATCACCCCACCCGAACCGCACCACCCACGCAACAGCAAGCCGCCCAACCCAACAGGCGTGCCATCAACCCACGAACGGCGCCGGCCCGGTCTTTGATCAGCTGGCGGGGTCCGGGGCGGAGCCCCGCGCCTGAAACAGGCACCCAACACGCCAAGGCGACCACCCGCGATCAGACGACCTGGGTCTTGCTCTCCACCGGGAACTCGCTGCCCGGCGTGCAGCTGATCGGGTAGTCCGACGTGGTCACCCAGATGTTGCCGGGCCGGAACTCGTACGCCCCCGGCTCCTCCGCCACGAACTCCGCGTGGCCACCGGTGAGCAGCACGTTCTTCCCGGTGAACACGAAGTTCGCGTTGACCAGCCCGTCCGCCTTCAGCTCGTGCGAGACCGGCCCGTCGACCCGCACGAACACGTGACCGTGCACGTCGCCGACCGCGCGGTCCTTGATCGTCGGGTGCAGCGTGCGCAGGGTCAGCTCGATGTTCACGACCTCGCCGACCTTGACCTCGTCGGGCGTGGTGATCGTGATCTCGATGTCGCTGGCCTGCGGGTCGGGGATGCGCTCCGACGACGCCAGGTAGGTGAAACGTCCCATGGTTGTCCTCCAGTCCTCACCATTCGACCGGCAGGGCGAACGCCCCGCGCAGCCGTCGTTCGTCCTTCCACGGCACGTCCTGCGCCGGGACCGCGAGCCGGATCTTGGGGAACCTGCTGGTCAGCGCGCCGATGGCGGCACGCATCTCGACCTTGGCCAGCTGTGCTCCCACGCAGTGGTGCGCGCCGTACCCGAAGCCGAAGTGCGGGTTGTGGGCGCGGCCGAGGTCGAGCTGGTCGGCCTGCGGGAACACCTTGTCGTCGCGGTTGGCCGAGTTGAGCTCGATGAACACGGCGTCGCCCTTGCGGATCCGCACACCGCCCAGTTCGAGGTCGGCCATGGCGATGCGCGGCACGTTGCCCGCCTCGCTGAGCAGCGGGCAGTAGCGCGACAGCTCCTCGATCGCGGTGTCGAGGATGCCGGGGTCGGCCAGCAGGCGGTTCAGCTGCTCGGGGTGCGTGAACAGCGTGTAGGCGAAGTTGCCGATCTGGTTGGCGGTCGTCTCGTAGCCGCCGATCAGCAGGGTCACGCCGAAGAGGACCAGCTCCTCCTCGCTGAGCTTGTCCCCCTCGTCGCGGGCGGCGACGAGCATGCCGAGCATGTCGTCGGTCGGCGTGCGGCGGCGCTGGTCGACGAGGTTCGCGATGTAGGCCATGACGTCGGCGAACGCCTGCTCGCTCTCCTGCGGGCTGACGGACGTGATCGCGACCATCGCGTCGGACCACTCGTGGAACTTGTCGCGGTCCTGCAGCGGCACGCCGAGCAGCTCGCAGATCACCGTCATCGGCAACGGGTAGGCGAGCGACTCCAGCAGGTCGGCCGGGGAGCCCTTCTCCTCCATCCGGTCGAGCAGCTCGGTGACGACCTGCTCCACGCGCGGCCGCAGCAGCTCGGTCTGCCGGGCGGTGAACGCCTTGTTGACCAGCTTGCGCAGCCGGGTGTGGTGCGGCGGGTCGAGGTCGATGATCGTCGGCGGGCCGGTGCGCACCTCCGGGTTGGGGCGCGGGCACTCCTTGCCGAACGCCTCGAACCGGCTGAACCGCGGGTCGGTGAAGACGGTCTTGATGTCCTCGTGGCTCGTCACCAGCCAGGCGTCGCCGCCGTACGGCAGGCGCACGCGCGAGACCGGTTCGGTGGCCCGCAGGTGCGCGAACGTGGGATCCAGGTGGAGCCCGGAGGCCGCGCTGAACGGGTAGTTCCTCGGTTCCTGCGCAGTCGTCATGCGTATCCCCCTCTTGCTCAGGGCTCGTCCTGCTCAGGCCTCGGTCCGGCCCAGCAGCTGCGCGCGGTGCGCGGTGAAGAACGCGGCCAGCGAGGTGGCCGGGCGGCCGGTCAGGCGGGGCACGGTGTGCGTGACGACGTCGAACCAGCCGGCCTCGGCGCAGGTCCAGAACTCGAACCCGGCCCGCAGCGCCTGTTCGGGCACCGACGAGGTCAGGGCCCGCGGCAGGCGGGCCAGGTAGGTGTCCCAGTCGCTGCTCTCACCGGGCTCGTGGGTCACGGGACGGCCGGTGGCCTCGGTCAAGGCCTCGGCGACGTCGCCGTGGTCGAGCGCGGCCGGTCCCGACACGTCGACGTACTGGCCCTCGTGGCCGCCCGCGGCGAGCAGGGCGGCCCCGACCTCGGCCGAGTCCTCCCACGTCACCCAGCCGACGTGCCCGGAGCCGTGGGCGGTGGCGAGCGTGCCCGACGCCACGGCTTCGGCCAGCGGTAACGTCATCAGCAGCACGTCCGGTTCGACGTTGAGCCTGACCACGGTGAACGGCACGCCCGACTCGGCCAGCGCCCGCTCGGTCGCGCCGTGCTCCGGCATCAGCGACAGCGGGTGGCCGGGCTCGCCGGCGCGCACCATCGACTGGTAGAGCACGTGGCCAGCACCGGCTTTCGCCGCCGCTTCGAACGCGGTGCGGTGCAGTTCGGTGCGCCGGCCGAGGCTGCGCGCGCCCGTGGCGGACACGAGCACCCGTTCGGCGCCGTCGAACGCGGCGGTCAGCGAGGCCGGGTCGGTGAAGTCGCCCTGCCGGACGACGACGCCCAGGTCGGCGACGCGGTCGGGGGTGCGGGTGACGGCGATGATGCTGCTCGCGTCCACGCGTTCCCGCAGGCGTTCGACGGCCAGCCGCCCGAATCGTCCGGACGCCCCGGTGACGACGTACATTTGTTCCTCTCACCGGCGAGTATTCGTCCGGAGAATTCCCCGGAAATCGTTCGACTGAGGCTATCCGGGCCGGAGAAAGGCCCGGAACCCCTGACGATCACCCCTACAAACCGCCGATCCAGTCCGACACCGCGCGGGCGGTGGCGGGGGCGTGTTCCTCCATCACCGTGAAGTGGTCGCCGGGGACGTCGGCCACGGTGTCGGCGTACTTCCAGGCGCTGCGCCAGTCCTCGGCCGTGCCGGACCAGGCGGGGACCCGTTCGGTGGCCCTCAGCAGCAGGGTCGGCACGGCCACCGCCGACGGCGTCCAGTCGAGGTCGAGGTAGCGGGCCATCGCGGTGAGCCAGGCGTCGCCCGCGTCCTCCGGCGGCCGGCGCCGGTCGTCGAGCAGCCCGCCGAGCAGGCCGGGCAGCACGGCGTCGGCGGTGTTCTCGCCGGACGGGTAGACGTCGACCAGCGCGATGCCCGCCGGTGCGAGTCCCCGCTGCTCCAGGCGGTTCGCCACGGCGTGCGCCACCAGTCCGCCGGAGGAGTAGCCGACCAGCACGAACGGCTGGTCGCCCGCTTCCCTGCGCACCACCTCGGCCATCACCTCCGACACCGCCGCCGCGTCGGCCGGAACCCGTTGCCCCGCCACGAAACCGGGCTGGGGCAGCACTGAGACGTCCCGCTCGCCGCGCAACGCCGCGCCGAACCGGGCGAACTGGTGCGCGCCCGAGCGGCCGACGAACGGCGGGAAGCAGATCAGCCTCGGTGTGGCCGGGCCGTGGACCAGCCGGACCGGGTCCGGCAGCTCCCCCGCGTCCAGCGGGCCTTCGAACGACGTGCGGAACCCGGCGGTCTGCCGCAGCAGTCCCATGAACTCGCCCGAGCGTCCCAGGTGGACCGAACGCTGGAAGAGCCCGACGATGCTGTCACCCGGTGCCGGGTCGGCGGCCGGGGCCGCCGGGAGGTCGGCGAACTCCGCGGCCAGCCGCTGCGCCACGGTGACCGGGGTCGAGTCGTCGGCGATCAGCGTGGACCGCACTCGCAGCCCGGTCGCCGTGCTCAGCCGGTTGCGCAGCTCCACCAGCGACAACGAGTCGAAGCCCAGCTCGAACAGGCCCTTGGTGACGTCGACGGCGTCCGCGCCGGCGTGGCCCAGCACCACGGCGGTGTGCTCGCGGACCAGGTCGAGCACGAGCTGGTCGCGGTCCTGCGGCGGCGCTTCGGCCAGACGTTGTTCGAGCGAAGCGGTTTCGGTGGTCGCGACCGCCGCTTGGCGGGGTGCGGTGCCGACGACGTGCCGCAGCAGCGGGGGAACGCTTTCGCGCGGCTGGGAGCGCAGGGCGCCGAGGTCGAGCCGGACGGCCGCGACGACGGGCAGGGCGCTGTCCAGGGCGAGGTCGAACAGGTCCAGGCCTTGGCGGGCCGGCAGCGGCTGGATGCCGGAGCGGGCGAGGCGGTGCAGGTCGGTGGCGTCCAGGTCGCCCGTGATGGCGCTGCGGTCGGCCCACAGGCCCCACGCGATCGACGTGGCGGGCAGCCCGCGGGACCGGCGGTGCCAGGCCAGGCCGTCCAGGGCCGCGTTCGCCGCCGCGTAGTTGGCCTGCCCCGCGCCGCCGAGGAGCCCCGACACGGACGAGAACAGCACGAACGCGCCGAGGTCGCGCTCGGCCACCAGCTCGTGCAGGTGCACGGCCGAGTCCACTTTGGACCTGAGCACCCGGTCGACCTGGTCGGTGGTCATCGAGCCGACCACGGCGTCGTCGATGACGCCCGCCGCGTGCACGACTCCGGTGAGCGGGCCGATCTCGTCCAGCAACCGGAGGGTGTCCTCGCGGTCGGCCAGGTCGCAGGCGACCACGTCGACGCGGGCGCCGAACCTGCCGAGCTCGGCCCCCAGCTCCGCCACGCCCTCCGCCGCGGAGCCACGTCGTCCGGCCAGCACGACCCGCCGGACCCCGCGCGTGGTCACGAGGTGCCGGGCCACGAGTCCGCCGAGCACGCCCGTTCCGCCGGTGACGAGCCAGGTCCCGGACGGGTCGGCGACGGGCGGCACGGTCAGCACGATCTTGCCGACGTGCCGCGCCTGGCTCATGAACCGGAACGCCTCCCGCGCGTCGCGGACGTCCCACGCGCGCACGGGAAGCGGCGTCAAGGCTCCGGCGGAGAACAACGCGAGGACCTCGCGCAGCATCGCGCCGAGCCGGTCGGGGCCGGCCTCGTGCAGGTCGAACGGCCGGTACCGCACGCCCGGCACGTCGTCGCGCAGGTCGGTCTTGCCCATCTCCAGGAAACACCCGCCGGGGGCGAGCAACCGCAGCGACGCGTCGACGAACTCACCCGCGAGCGAGTTGAGGACGACGTCCACGCCGCGTCCGCCCGTCACCGCGCGGAACTCGGCCTCGAAGTCGAGCGTGCGCGAGGACGCGATGTGGTCCGCGGCGACGCCGGCCGCCCGCACCGAGGCCTGCTTGGCCGGGCTCGCGGTCGCGAAGACCTCCAGCCCGAGGTGCCGCGCCAGCTGGACGGCCGCCATGCCGACTCCCCCGGCGGCCGCGTGCACCAGAACGCGGGCGCCCGGCTGTGCTCCGGCCAGGTCGACCAGACCGAGGTACGCGGTGAGGAACACGACCGGCACGGACGCCGCCTGCGCGAACGACCAGCCGTCCGGTATCGGGGCGAGGAGCCGGTGGTCGGTGACGGCCACCGGGCCGAGCGCGTCGGTGACCAGGCCGAACACCCGGTCCCCCGGCGCGATGCCGGTGACGCCGGGGCCGACCTCGGTGACGACGCCCGCGCCCTCGCTGCCCAGCCGGCACTCGCCGGGGTACATGCCCAGGGCCATCAGGACGTCGCGGAAGTTCAGGCCGGTGGCGCGCATCGCCACCGCGACCTCGCCCGCGGCCAAGGGGGTGGTCGCGGCCGGGTTGGCGACGACCGCGAGGTTCTCGAGCGATCCGGTCGCGGTGACGTGCACCCGCCAGGCGCGGCCGAGCTCGTCCGGGACCTCCAGCCCGGCGGTCCTGAGTGGACCGAGGCGCGGGGTGAGGAGCTGCCCGGACCGCACGGCCACCTGGGGTTCGCCGCTCGCCAGCACGTCGCCGAGGCAGTCCTCGACGTCCGCGTCGACGTCGACGAGCACGAACCGGCCCGCGTTCTCGGTCTGCGCCGACCGCACCAACCCCCACACGGCGGCGTGCGCGACGTTCGGAACGTCCTCGCCCGGTGCTGTCGCGACCGCTCCCCCGGTCACCACGACGAGCCGCGACGAGGCGAACCTGTCGTCGGCGAGCCAGGCCCGCACGGTCTCGTGCACACCGTGCGCGACCGCGTGGACGTCGGTGACCAGATCACCCCGCCCGGACTCGCAGACGAGCACGACGAACTCGGGAACGGTTGTCAGAGAAGCGAGCCCGCCGGCAGCGAGCACCGTCCACTGTGGCCTTACGCCGGACGGGACGACGGCGGGTGCCCAGTCGAGCTGGTAGGCGTGGTCGGGCCGGGACGCGAGCCTGCCCGGCGACACCGACCGCAGCTCCAGCGAGTCGACCGTCAGCACCGGCGCACCACCGGGGTCCGCCGCCGACACGGAGACGGTGCCCGGTCCGGTGGGCGTGATCCGCACGCGCAGCACGGACGCACCGGTCGCGTGCAGCGTCACGCCGGTCCACGCGAACGGCACGAGCGCCTCACCGGGTTTGGCCTCGGCCAGCTCCAGCGGCACCAGGTGCAGGGCGGCGTCCATCAACGCCGGGTGCAGCCCGAACCCGCTCGCCTCGTTGCGCAGGTGTCCCGGCAGCGCCACGTCGGCCAGCAGGTCGTCGCCGTGCCGCCACGCGGCCCGCAGGCCCTGGAACGCCGGGCCGTAGTCGTTGCCCCGGGAAGCCAGCCGCGGGTACGCGCCGGCGAGGTCGAGGGGCACGGCACCGGCGGGCGGCCAGCTCTGCCCGCCGCCGCAGTTGTTGCGCGGCCCCGGAACGGCGAACCCGCGCGCGTGCGACGTCCACGGCGTGCCCTGGGCGGCTTGGTCGAGCCGGGAGAACACCTCGACGGGACGACGTCCGTCCGCGTCCGGCACGCCCAGCCGCACCTGGATCATCACGTGGTCGTCCTCGGCCAGCACCAGCGGCCGTTCGAGGACGAGCTCCTCCAGCAGGTCGCAGCCGGTCTCGGCGGCCGCGGCGACGGCGAGCTCGACGAACGTGGTCCCCGGCAGCACCAGCGCGGACCCGACCCGGTGGTCGGCGAGCCACGGGTGCGTCCTGGGCGAGATGGGGCCGGTGAACACCAGCTCCTGCGTGTCGGCCAGCTCGACCTTGTGCCCCAGCAGGGCGGTCGGCGCGGACAGCACGGTCTGGCCCGCGGCCACGGTCTCGGGCAGCTCCAGCCAGTACCGCTTGCGCTGGAACGCGTAGGTGGGCAGCTCGACGCGGCCCCGCGCGGGCACCAGCTCGGCCCAGTCGACCCGCTGGCCGGACACGTGCAGGCCGGCGAGCGCCGCCGTCAGCGCGGCGGGTTCGGGGCGGTCGCGGCGCAGCAACGGCAGGATGACCGTCTCGTCGGCGCTGTCGGCGACGCAGTCCGCGGTCATCGCCGACAGCACGCGGTCGGGCCCGAGCTCGACGAACCGGCTGACGCCCTGGCCGAGCAGGAACCGGATGCCCTCGTGGAAGCTGACCGGCTGCCGGACGTGCGCCGCCCAGTACTCGGGTGCGCAGACGTCCTCGGCGGTCGCGGCGCCGCCCGTCACGTTCGACACCATCGGAACGAGCGGCGGCGCGAACGACAGTTCTTCCAGCACGGACCGGAACTCCGCGAGGATCGGTTCCATGTGCGGCGAGTGGAACGCGTGCGAGACCCGCAGCCGCGTGGTCTTGACGCCCTGCTCGCGCCAGTGGCCGGCCACCCGCAGCACCACGTCCGTGTCGCCGGAGATCACCGTCGACTCCGGGCCGTTCACCGCGGCCACCGACACGCTGTCGGCCAGGTCGCGCAACGACTCCAGCACGACGTCGTGGCCCGCGCCGATGGCGACCATCGCGCCGGAAGCCGGTGCCCGCTGCATCAGCCTGCCGCGCGCGACCACGAGCCGTGCCGCGTCGGACAGCGACAGCACCCCGGCCACGTGCGCGGCGGTCACCTCGCCGACCGAGTGGCCCGCCACGAAGTCCGGCCGCACGCCGAACGACTCCAGCAGCCGCACGAGCGCGACGCCGAGCGCGAACAGCGCGGGCTGCGCCCACTGCGTCTGGTCCAGCACCGACTCGTCGGCGACCACCTCGTCGAGGGGACGCTCCAGCAACGGGTCGAGCACGCCGCAGACCTCGTCCCACGCCGTGGCGAACGCCGGGAACTCGTGGTGGAGCTCACGGCCCATGCGCACGCGTTGCGATCCCTGGCCGGAGAACAGGAACCCGGTCCGTCCCTGCACCACCTTGCCGCGCACGACGTCCGCACCCGAGCCGTCCTCCGCGAGGGAGGCCAGACCGGTGAGCAGGTCGGTGCGGTCGTGGCCCAGCACGACCGCGCGGTGGGTCATGTTCGACCGGGTGGCGGCCAACGCCGCCGCGATCCGCACGGGGTCGGTGTCCGGCCGGGCGGTCACGAAGTCCCGCAGCCGGGCGGCCTGCCCGCGCAGCGCACCGGGGTCGGCGGCCGACACGAGCCACGGCGTCAGGCTCGGTGGCACCACGGGGTTCTCGGCGTGGTCGGCGGGCCGGGGCTGTTCGATGATCACGTGGGCGTTCGTGCCGCTGACCCCGAACGCGGACACGGCGGCCCGGCGCGGGTGCCCGTTCTGCTTCCACTCCTGCGCCCGCGTGAGGAGCCGGACGGCACCGGCCTCCCAGTCGACGTGCTGGGACGGCCTGTCCACGTGCAGGGTCCTCGGCAGCAGGCCGTGCCGCATCGCCATGACCATCTTGATGATCCCGGCGATCCCGGCGGCCGCCTGCGTGTGGCCGATGTTCGACTTGATGGACCCCAGCCACAACGGGGTCTCGCGGTCCTGGCCGTAGGTCGCGAGCAGGGCCTGCGCCTCGATCGGGTCGCCGAGCGTCGTCCCGGTGCCGTGCGCCTCGACCGCATCGACGTCCGATGTGGACAGACCGGCGTCGGCGAGCGCGCGGCGGATCACACGTTGCTGCGACGGCCCGTTCGGTGCGGTGAGGCCGTTCGACGCGCCGTCCTGGTTCACCGCAGAGCCGCGGACGATCGCGAGGACCTGGTGGCCGTTGCGCTGCGCGTCCGACAACCGTTCCAGCAGCAGGACTCCGACGCCCTCACCCCAGCCCGTGCCGTCGGCTGCGTCCGCGAACGCCTTGCAGCGGCCGTCCTTCGACAACCCGCGCTGGCGGCTGAACTCCAGGAACACGCCGGGACTGGACATCACCGTGGCGCCGGCGACCAGGGCGAGCGTGCACTCGCCGCGCCGCAGCGCCTGCCGCGCGAGGTGCAGGGCCACCAGCGACGACGAGCAGGCGGTGTCGACCGTCATCGCCGGGCCCTCCAGCCCGAACGCGTAGGCGACCCGGCCGGACGCGGCGCTG
>NZ_DASVFL010000235.1:0-11776 GCF_036380075.1 Lentzea sp.
TCGGCAGGACGGTGGTCGTGCTGCTGTGCCTTGCCGGTGCTGGGCTCGGATACAGCATCAGTTGGTTAACCGGCTCACCAGTGGCGCCAAGCATCGCTGGAGGTCCCTTGGTCGTAGTGGCCAGCCTGCTCGTATGCGACCGTCGGCGTTGCGCCCACCTTCGTGATCACGGTTCTCCCAACCGCTGATCTTCTCCGTCGTCAGCGCTCGTCCACCAGGCCGACATCGTCATACGGCGCTAAGTCGCCATTGCAGAAAGCTCACGCCGTCTGGCCGTTCCGGCGTGGTTGCTCTCCGGTCGTGGACTGGAGGTCAGTAGTGGCCGTGGTCCACTGCGGGCCCTCCAGTTCCGGGCTGAGAACCTCCGCGAAGAGGCGGCTGGGCTGCGGGCCACCGCAGCACTGGCTTGATGTCGTTGTAGCCGTATCCGTTGCCTGACCACCACAGTGCCATCGGAGGTGTTGCCTCTGCGCCCGCCGGATGTGTTGCGGGAGCCGCCACGGGTGGTTTTCACGGCAGTTGGGTCGGTCTCGGGTTCGGCTCGCGGGTCTCATCACCGCGACATTCATGATTCGCCGCTTCCACCGGTGAAGCGTCCTGGGCCTGGTCTCTCAGTGACACCGGGCCCCGCCTGAAGCAAGGCGCGACCGCCGGCGATCAGTCGGACGTGTTCTCGCACATCCGCTGCCATTGAGCGATCTTCCGCCGGGTGTTCGACGTGTGGGGGTGTTCCGGCCCCAGCACTCGTAGTTGATCTTCGAGTAGTTCGGTGAACATGGTCACGGCACCGGCGGGATCACCCGCTTTTCCTCGACAGCGGGCGTGGTGGTAACGAGTGTTCAGAGTCTGTGGGTGATCAGGTCCCAGTACTCGCAGGTAGTCGGCGAGCAGTTCGGTGAAAGCTGCCACCGCCCCGGCTGAGTCGCCACCTTCCGCCTGCCAGCGAGCACAGTTGTGGCGGGTGTTCAACGTCAAGGGATGATCCGGCCCCAGCACTCTCAGGTAGTCGGCGAGCAGCTCGCTGAACTCCGCCACCGCGCCGGCCGAGTCACCAGCCTTGCCGCGCCAGTATGCGAAGTTGTTGCGGGTGAGCAGCGTGTCCGGGTGGCCGGGTCCCAGTGTTCGCAACCGATCGGACAGCAGTTCCTCGAACGCGGCTGCCGCGGCGTTCGGGTCGCCGTCCACGCCACGGCTGTAGGCGAGCGCGTGGCGGGTGTTCAACGTGTCGGGGTGATCGGCGCCCAGCACCCGCAACCGATCGACGAGCACTTCCTCGAACGCTGCGACCGCACCCGCGGGGTCACCTGCCTCCCCTTGCCACCGAACGCGGTCATGGCGAGTGGTCAGTGTGTCGGGATGGTCGGGCCCCAGTACCCGCAGCTGATCCGTGAGCAGGTCGTCGAGCGCTGCGACCGCACCTGCGGGATCCCCTGCCTCACCACGCCAGTAGGCAGAGGCGTGACGACTGGACAGCGTGACCGGATGGTCGGAGCCCAGGCGCTGGTCAGCTCTGCCGCGGAGCTTGCCGAACTGCTCCCTCGCCTCGGCGACCAGGCCGGCCTCACCGAGGCTTCGTGCCGAACGGAACAGCACTTCGTGAGCATCGAGCTCCCACAGGTGCTCGCTGCCTGCCGCGTCGAGTGCTGAGGTGTTGGCTCGCAGCAGCTGTCCCAGCGAGGCATCGTGCTCGACGTCAGGCCAGATCTGCAACAAAGCAGTGGCAGTCACGCGTGTCACTGCTGCTGCCCTTTCAGGGGACCAGGTGTCGCGGGTGGCGCGCTGCACCAGAGCGTGGATTCGGACCGTCTGTGGTGACGTCCCCGCGTCGAAGGTGATCAGGTTGAGCCGATGCAGGCACCCGAGACCGTCCAGCGCGTCATGCTCGTCGATCTTCCGTCCGGTGGCCGCGGTGAGCAGCGCCAACACGTCAGGTGCGGTGAACACTCCGACCGGAACACCATTGGCGTGCAATGAGCTCGCGACTTCGAGCAGAGGACATGCGACACCGGCCGGTGCCAGCCGATCGGCCTGCTCCACCGACAAGGCCCAGGTGGCCGCCACCGTGGCTCGGTGCTCGTCGGGTAGCTCATCCGGGCCGGGCAGCAGGTTGACGAGACGTCGTTCCGCCAGCCGGGCTCGGTAGGCGGCACACGACAGATGGCGGTCCGCCATGTACGCGCCCGCCTGAGCCAGCGCCAGTGGCAGATAACCCAGGTCACCCGCCAGTGCGGCGACGCCATCGAGCATTTCTTCCTTGCTGTCCAGAGCATCCCTGAGATACGCCTGTGCCTCGTCCGCGCTGAAAACCCCGATCTCCACCAGCGCGCGACGATGTCCGCGCAATGCCGCGTCTCGACGTCGAGTCGTCACCACCGCCCGACCGGTGCCGGTTGTAGGCGGCCACAATCCCGCAATGTCGCGCGGAGCCAGCAGATCGTCCAGCACGATCAGCCACGGCACGGTCGTCGTGGAAAGCCATTCCAACAGCGAGCGCGCGCCTCGCTCAGGGTCCGATTCCTCTGCACCGGCGAGCCGTGCGTTCGCGCGGGCGTAACTCGACACGATCGCTTCCCGCGATTCCGCCGTGACCCAGACCAGAAACTCGACTTCGCCCGCGGCCCACACCCGCTCGGCGTAGGCCACGGCCAGTTGAGTCTTTCCGACTCCTCCCAATCCTGACAACACGGTGGTGTGCACGGGGACTCCGGATCGCGGCGTCATCGTGTCTTCGCCATCCAGCCCGTACGTCGCCAGAACGCTCACGTCTCGGTTCTGGAACGCTGCTGCCTGCGGTGGAACGGCTCCGACCCGACACGGCAGCCCGACGGGAGGGCGCATCGACTGATGTTGGTGAACGTGCACTCCGCCTGTGATCAGTCCTGCCTGCACCACAACTCCGGACGCATCACCTCCCACGGTATTCGCCACGCCGTGGAACGAGACACCGGAATCATGAGGCATCAAACCAGTATTGCCGAGATGCGCGCGCCAGGTCCTTCGATCCACGTGGACCCGGACCGGGAAACCCGCGACGCCCAGCTGCGAAAGGCCGGAGAGCGGCATTGACGCCGGTGGTGGATGAAGTCGTCTGGGCATCCGAGGCACGGGACTTCACTACTTGGCTGCTGGCCAACGCGGAGGCCCTGTCGGAGGCCGAGGAGCACCGCGCCGCACTCGAATGGTTGAACGAGCGAACCGACGAGCGCACTCGGTTCTTCGGGGTTCGCATTGAGGTCGTGCGGATCGGGACGTCGCCGCCGGCACCGCTGTTCACCTTGGTGGTGCAGCCCAACGACTGGGGCAAGAAGGTCCGGGCGAGCGCCGGGACGCGGGGAGCCAAGTGGACCGAGGACGACTTCTTCAGCGCTCTCATGGACACCGATGCTCGGCTGGCTGAGGCGGCGCGAGCGCTCTTCGACCACTCCCGAATCGCGGCAACAAACGGCTGGATGTATTGGGGTGAGGGAGCGCGACCCTCGATGACCGCGCAGATCCCGGCGGGCTCGCAGACGCTGCAGCCTTGGTCTTTCTACCTCACCGGTGGGCCGAACGGTGGTCCGGGCTGGGCGATCAACTTCGAATGGATCCACAAGGGCGGCCGGGGCGCCGACGAGTCGGTCGTGGAGCAGTTCGCCGGCCGGCTGGCGGAACTTCCCGGCTTGGCCGGCCAGGTCGAAGCCGCGCGAGCTGCTGGGTGGCGGAGAAGGCCCACCATCCCAGCCCGCACTCTCACCGCGGAGCCGAATGCCCTCAAGGTCGTCACGAAAGCCCTTGAGGAGCTCTACCGCACTGTGCAGGAACGACACGACGTCTGATTGCGTTCAGCCGACCGTCCCGGCAGCGGCGGTTGTCGATACCGGCCGGACGAAGTCGCGCGGTCAGTTGACGCAACGCACTCCGCCGGCGGTGATCGCCGGCTCGGGGGAGGGCGCGACGGGTTGCTGTCGCGCGCCGTCGAGCTCGACACCCACGCCGCTGCCGAACCGGTTGTCGTCCGTCGGCGAGTAGTCCTGCCCGAGGAAGACCCGGACGTGGCCGGCCGGAACGATCGTGTTGGCCTGGAAGGGAATTCCGCCGAGCTCCTGAGCGACGGCACGGGCGCCCGCCTCGGCGCCGGGGCCGTAGAGGACCACGGAGCTGTCCAAGGCGGTCTCGGCGTTCGCTGCTGTGCCGCGGTTGTACCCCTGGGCGACGAGCTGTGTCAGCACGGCCGCCGCGACACCGGGTCGGTCCGAGGCGTTGCGAACGTCAACAGTCACGGCGCTGGTGTCCGCAGTGGATGGAGTGCTGCCGGGCGGTGGCGAAGAAGTGGTGGGGTCCTTGGTGAGGGACTGGACGAAGGTCCGGACTTCGGCGGGGTCGACCTGCACGGCCATGCCGTCCTGCGGGGTGGGCAGGTCGAGGCGGCCGGTCGGGATCGTCTTGAACTCGATGCTGCCGCCGCTGAGGCCCTGCATCTGGTCCGCGAACCCGAGCACGTCCCAGCCGGCGTCGAGCACGATGGACTTCGTCACCGCGTCGATGAGGCCGCGGAGCTTGCCCTGGTCGGTGAGGACGCCGGTGGACAGCATCTTGTTGGCCAGGCCGGCGAGGAACACCTGCTGGCGGACGATGCGGTCGAGGTCGCCGCGGGGCAGGTCGTAGCGTTGCCGCACGAACGCCAGGGCGTCCTTGCCCGCGATGGTGTGCTCGCCGGCGGTGAAGCGGGCGCCGGACTTCGGTTCGTCGACCGCGTTGGTCAGGCAGACGTCGACACCGCCGATCGCCTTGGTGATGTCGTAGAAGCCGGCGAGGTTGACCTCGGCGTAGTGGTCGACGGTGACGCCGGTCAGGTCCTGGATGGTGGCGATGAGGTTCTTCGCGCCTTCCTGCCGCGACCGCGTCTCGATCTCGGCGCGATCCGTGCTGCCCTCGGCGCGCAGCCGTGCGGCGGCGTCGTTCTTGGCGGCGCCGTAGGCGGAGTTGAGTTTGTGCTTGCCGTAGCCGCCGGCGATGGTCACGTAGGAGTCGCGGGGGAACGAGATCGCGACGGCTTTGCTCCCGTCGTTGGGGATGTGCAGGAGGATCATGGTGTCGGTGTTGACGCCGCCGTCGTCCCCGCCGCCGGCCTGGAGTTCGTCGAGAACCTGTTGCGGCAAGGGGTTTCCCTTGGAGTCGGTGCGGCTGTCCATGCCCACCAGCAAGATGTCCACCGCGCCGTCACGGGGGCGCTCGCCACCGCCGTCGCTGCTGATCACGTCGGTGGTGGCGAGCTGGTTCTGCAACGACCTCAGGTTGACGTAGCCGTAGCCGCACCCGAGGAGCACAAGGACGGAGAACAGGCTCATCAGAACGCGTCCGGCCCCTGCCAGACCGGCCGTGGCTCTTCGGGAAGGACGTCGAGCGGGGACGCCCGGCTGGATGTACTCGGTGGGCAGGTCTGTCAGGTCGCGTTTCTCTGCTGTCACGGGTTTCCGCTTTCGGTGTGGTGCGCCGGGACCGCTGCTTGTGCGCGCGAGGAATGTGCGCGTGTCCATGCGCACAGGTGAAAGCGCGACCGAGCGAAGAACCGGCGCGTGCTGTTCAGTCCTGATCGGACTGGAAGGATCGGTACCTGCCCTGGTGCGGGCCGGTCACGCGAAGGACAGCACCGGAGGGCCTCGACGGGCCCAGCACCTGCGGAAGTCGACCTGGTGAGGAGTGGTGTCGGCCTCGAGAGCACGAGGACGGATCGGGTCCGGTCCCGCGGCGGCCGGCACCGGCTCGACGAGCAGGACGAACCACGCCCGTGCGCGATGTCTGACCTGGTCCCAGACAGTGGAGCAGCTCGCCACGACGGTGTCGTCGAACCAGCTGACCAGGGCGAGGATCGTGGCCACGGCTGCCACGTCGCCGAACGGAACCGACCACACCGCGGGCTGGTCGGCGAGGGCGGGGACGTGCACCGGCGCGGTGGCGTGCAGGGCCACCGACAAAGCCGCTGCCTTCGCCAGGACCGCGGGCACGCGTGAGGGCCGGATGAGCGGAGCGGCCACCCGCCACGCGATGGCCAGCAGCAGGAGCGCGGTCACGTCGGCGGTCGTCACGAGCTCGGGGCCCGGCACGACGTAGATCGTGGCCGCGACGACCCAGGCGGCGATCAGGAAGGGCAGGACAGAGGAATCCGCGACGTTCTCGCGGCCTCCGTCCGTGCTGCCCATGATCATTCCTTGTCATTCCACGACGTTGCTCGTCCGCGAGTGTAACCGGACGAGGTTGTGCGGTCCGGTGTGCTCGTGGCGAGGCTTACAGCGCGTTGCCGGCAGCTGCGGCCAATGGGCTGACCACGGTGGCGAAACCCCGCGCCTGACCGGTGTGGCCGGAGGACGACATGCTCGTCATCCTCCGACCACACCACGACGGAGACCGCGCGGATCAGCCGCGCGGATCAGCCGATGCTGTCGACGACGGTGGACGTGATCGCGACCGACATCGTCACCGTGCCCTCCGGCAGCCAGGTCTCGTCGGTCTCCGGGCCGACGAGCGTGCGTTCGCCGATGAAGTCGCCCTTCTCCTCGTCGATGACGAGCTCGGTGCGCTGCAGCGTGTCGGCGAGGGTGATCCCGACGCCGGTGCGGCCGTCGATGGTCGCCTTGCCCTCCGACAGGACGACGCCGTCGATCTTGGCGATGGCCCGGTACCACTCGGCCCGCAGGTCGGCGGGCATGAGGCCGGCGCGCAGGATCTCCGTGGCCGTGTGGAACATCGCCTGCGGCGTGGAGCCCTTCGGACCGGTGAAGGTGCGCAGCCAGTCGTACAGGGCCTGCGGGTCGCGCGGGAGCTTCGCGTAGAACGCGGGGGAGTCCCAGTCGCCGGGGTCGCCGCACACCTTCTTCGGCAACGACTTCGGGAAGAAGTCGCCGCAGACCCCCCGGCGCTCACCGGTGTCGGTGTCGGACGGCCGGAACGCCGCCTCCTGCTGCGAGACGTTGCCGCCCAGCCACTTCGGCTCACCGGTCACCGTGCGCCGGTTGAGCCACTCGCCGGTGACGTCGGACGGGATCCACGTCTTCGTGGTCTGCGGGAGCATCCAGGTCCCGCCCTTCAACGCCTGCGGGTTGTCGACGGACGACCCGAACGTCACGCCTCGCGCGTACGTGCCGGTCTCGGTGATCAGCCGGTACTTGCCGGGCGGCACCGGCTGGTCGGCGGTCTTGATCCGGCTCGCGGCAGCGGTGAGCGCGTCCTTCGCCGACACCAGCGACATCCGTGACACCGCCCGTTCCTCGCCTACGGGCGCGGTGGTCGAGCTGGTCGGTCCCGCGAGGGGCGGTGCCTGCGGCGCCGCGTCGTTGGCTTGCACGACGACCACACCGGCGGCGACGACCGCCACTGCCGCCGCGGCGACCGCGACCGGCATGAACCTGCGGCGGCGCAACGGGATCACGTTGTCCGAGGCGGCTTCGAGCACCTTCGTGCGGACGTCCCGCAGCGACCGCGGGTTCTCGCGGTCGTCCTTGTGCAGCAGGGCGAGGGCTTCGTCGAGATCGGTCATCACTTTCCTCCTGACAGCATTGCCTGCACCTTCGTGCGCACGCGGTGCAACCGCGAGCGGACCGTGCTGGCAGGCATGTTCAGCGCGGTCGCGACCTCGGACGGGTCCAGCCCGGCCCAGGACGTCAGCAGCAACAGGTCTCTCTCCTGCGCGGACAGGGTCGGCAACACGCGCGCGAGCTGGCGCTGGGCGTCGACCTGCGCGACCACCCGCGCGTCGTGCCCGTGGTCGGTCTCGGCGTGCAGCCTCTCGGTCGCCTGGTATCCGCGCACCTCCCGGCGGACGTGGTTGCGCAGCAGGTTCGTCGCGATGCCGTACAGCCAGCCGCGCACCGGCGCCCGAGCCGGGTCGTACTCGGCTCGCCGGCGCAAGGCGACGAGGAACGTCTCCGCGACCAGGTCGTCGGCTGTGTCGACGCCGACCCGTCCCGCGAGGTAGCTGCGCAGCCGGGGCGCATAGGTGTCGAAGAGCGCGGCGAACGTGCCGGCGGGGTCCGCGTCGCCCAGGTCTGGGCTGTGGTCCGGCCTGGTGCCGTCGATGGCGCGCTCCTGGGGCTTGGTCACACCGGTAGTTGTCCGCAACGCCCGCGAGCGTCCCCGGTTGTGACCGCCATCACTACCAGGGCTGCGTCGGCGAGGACGTGGCGGTCGCTTGACCGGAGTGTCGTCGGGCGCTCGATCGGGTGATCTTGACGGTCGGCACTGTGACCGTGCACGGCACCGGTCGTTTGACTTGACGACCGAGTGGGTCGAACGTGCGGCTCCGCGGAGGGAGAAGACGTCACGGTGGCGATGCCGGATCTGATCAGACAGTCGGCGCTCGACGGGCGGATCGTGTTGTGGGAGGAGTCGGCCCGGGACGGCGCCCAGGGCAAGACCCTGATGAGTGCCGGGTTCCGCGTCCGGCTGGCACGGGAGCAGGGACTGGTGTTCGGCGACGACGGGCCGCGGCACGTCGTCTTCGCGGCCGGGTTTCCCGCCGTGTGCCAGGAGGAGTTCGACGCCACCCGGGAGGTGGCGCTGCGAGCAGCCGGCGCCGTGAGCCCCACGGCCGTGTGCCGGGCCACCGCGGTGGACGTCCGGCAGGCCTGCGAGGCGGTGCGGGGCGCTCCGAACGGGCGGGTGATGATCGTGGTGCCCGCCTCGGACGAGATGGCCGACGCGATGGTCCACCAGCCGGCGGAGGCGGCGCTGGCCGACGCGGTACCGCTGGTGCGGTCGGCTCGCGCTGCCGGGGTGTTCGCCGACGTGTGCTTCGCCGACGCCCCGCGCGCGGACGTGGGCCTCATGGCCGCGGCGGCCACCACCCTGACCGAGGCGGGAGCCGGGGTGGTCGTCATCGCCGACACGACCGGTGACCTGCTCACCGAACGCTGTTCCGAGCTGTTCACGGGATTGCTCGAACGGGTGCCCGCCGACGTCGTGCTCGCCTCCCACCTGCACAACGACCTCGGGCTGGGACTGGCGAACACGCTCGCCGCCGTCCGCGCGGGCGTCCGCGTCGTGTCGAGCTCGTGGCTCGGGGTGGCCGAGCGCAGTGGCATGGTGGCGACCGAGCAGCTGCTGTTCCTGCTCGCGCGGCGCGCCACCGAACTGCTGGGCGAGGCGGACCTCTGGTACACCGCCCCGGACCTGACCCGGATTCCCGCGATCGCGCGGCAGGTCTCGGCCGAGACCGGGGTGCCGCTGACGGTGACCACGCCGATCGTCGGGACCGGCGTCGGCTCCCTCTCCACCGGGACGCCGTTCGTGCGGCCGGGGACGTTCCAGCCCTACGACCCCGCCGTGCTGGGCATCGAGCCCACGGTCGTGCTCACCCACCTCGCCAGCACCCGCGTCCTGCGCGCGGTGTGCGAACGGATCGGTCTCGTCCTCGACCGCGCCGAGACGACGGCCGCGTTGGCGTGGGTGAAGACCGAGGCGTTCAGCCGCAACGAAGCCGTGATCCCCGACGAGGACCTGGCCGGGTTCGTGACCGGCCTGCGCGCGGCCGCCGGCGCGTTGCGGGCGGGACAGGCCGTCGTGCTGCCCAACCCGTTCCCGCTGACCTCCGTCGTCGCGGCGACTTCGCCCGAGGCGGTGAACAAGGCGAAGCAACGTCCTGCCGACCAGGCCGTGGCGCTCTGGCTCGTGGACGACGACCTCTGGTCGGAGTTCGCCGGCGCCGTCGACCTCGACGAACCGACCTGCCGGTTCGCGCGGGACCTGCTGGTCCGCGAACGACTCACGCTCCTGCTGCCCGTGGTGCCCGAACGCCTGCCCGGCTGGGCCCGCAAGGCCACCCGTGACGGCCACGTGCTGGTGTTCGGCGCCTGCTGGTCTCCGGTGCTGCCGGTGCTCGCCGGTGTGGCGCCTCTGCACGTGAGCAGCGCGAACCGCACCGGGTCAACGCCGGCGGCGTCGCAGGCCGAGGCCCGTGCGGCGTTCGCTGCCGAGGTCCACGTCCTCGACGTGGCCCGGAACGCGCCGAGCGAGGGCAGGGCGGCCACCACGACGTTGCGGGTGGGCCGCGGACGCACGCTCACCCACATCCGCCACGGTGCTCAAGATCTCGCTCACGGGAGTGCTGACGCCTACGTCGCTCACCTCTCGCGCACCTACGGCAGCGCTGTGCCGGCGGGAGAGGCCGCTGACCGGTCACTCGAGCAGGTGCCGGCGAACACCTCCACGACGGTATCGCCGCTCCGCTCCACCCGGCGATGAGGTTGGTCCTGCAACACTTCGCCCCCGGTCACCCGCGACCCGGTCCGGCGCCGATCACGACGAACGCACCTGTCGCGCTCATGCCTGCTCCACGTCCACGCTCGTGGTCAGTGCCTCGTGCTCGTCGATCTCGCGGCGAAGCCGGTCCAGGCGGGTGCGCGCTCCGGCGAGTGCGTCGGAACCCAGCAGCAGCCGCAGAGGTGGCTCTTCCGCGTCGACGGCGGTGGCGATCGCCGCCGCTGCCCGTGCCGGGGCACCGGGCTGGTGGCCGGACACGGCCACTGTGGAGTGTCGGCGTTTGCCCGCCGTCTGCTCGTAGTCGTCCAGACGGGTCGGGGACTGCCGCATGGACGTTCCCGCCCATCGGGTGCGCAGGCCGCCCGGCTCCGCGATCGTCACGGTGATGCCCAAGGGCGCGACCTCCGCCGCCAGCGACTCCGACAACCCCTCCAGTGCGAACTTGGTGGCGTGGTAGTAACCGGTCGCGGCGAAGGCGGCGAGGCCTCCGAAGGACGAGACGTTCACGATCCGTCCGGAACGGCGCGCCCTCATGCCGGGCAGCACCGCCTTGAGCACCGTCACCACGCCGTGCACGTTGGTGTCGTACAGGGCGCGGACCTCGGAGTCCTCGCCCTCCTCGATCGCGGCCAGGTAGCCGTACCCCGCGTTGTTGACCAGGACGTCGACGCGTCCGAAGGTCTCCTCGCACGACCGGACGGCGGCGGTCACCGACGCCGGGTCGGTGACGTCCAGCCGCAGGGCGAGCGCGCGATCGCCGTACGTGCGGGCGAGATCGGCCACGGTCTCGCGGTCGCGAGCGGTGACGGCGACCCGGTCACCGCGTTCGAGGGCGTGTTCTGCCAGTGCGCGGCCCAGGCCGCTGGAGCACCCGGTGATCAGCCACACCGGTGTTTCGTCGTTCTCGGTCAGCATGTCCCCATCGGACACCCGGGACCGGGAAGGTGCCACGCCCCCTTGAGGCTGGCTCTCGCAGGGACAGGCTCACGGCAGGGCGGAGGGCTCGGGAAGCGGTACCGTCTCCGCTGATGGCTTGGGATGACAACGACCTCGGCTCCTTCCTGCGCAGCCGGCGGGAGAAGGTCGACGCCGCGTCCGCCGGTGTCGTGCACACCACGCGCCGGCGCGTGAAGGGGCTGCGCCGCGAGGAACTGGCGCTGCTCGCCGGGCTCAGCCCGTCCTACTACACCCGTCTCGAGCAGGGGCGCGACCGCAACCCCTCCCGGGAGGTCCTCGAAGCCCTGGCCCGCGCGTTGCGGCTGGACGACACCGAGCGCCTGCACCTGTGGTCGCTCGCCGTTCCGCCGCCGGTGCCGGCCGTTCCCGCCGGGGGCGTGCGGCCCGGAGTCCTGCACCTGCTGGAGAAGTGGGCCGGCCAGCCCGCGTTCGTCGTCGGACCCACCCGCGACGTGCTGGCCGGCACTCCGCTCGCCGCGAGGGTCAACCCGGCGTGGAGCCCCGGCCACAACCTGGTCGAGTTCACCTTCCTCGACCCGCGGGCGCGCGAGGTCTACCCGGACTGGGACGAGATCGGCGCGCAGGC
>NZ_DASVFL010000236.1:0-11496 GCF_036380075.1 Lentzea sp.
GAAGCGGCGCAACTGATCGCGGAGCAGTTGCGCCTGGTGCAGGCGTTCGGCGTGCGCAGGCACGTGGCGGACGCGCTGACCAACCAGCAGATCACCGAGAACCTGTTCGTCACCGAGAAGACCGTGGAGACGCACCCGGGCCGCGCCCGCCGCGAGCCGGGCGTGCGGTCGCGCGCCCAGCTCGCGGTGCGCATGTGCGCCCGCTGAGCGGCGGGGCGCACGCCCGCCGCATCCGCTCGTCACGGAATGGCGCCCTCGAAGTCGACGATGCCGTCGACGAGTTGCGCGATGCTGCGCCCGATCTGGATGTCGGCCCTGATCGACTGCAGCGTCAGCCGCACGAGCTGCCCGAGCGCCCTCTCATCGGGTTCGGCCGCGAGCGGGTAGGCCAGCAGCGGTGCCGCGATGGCCGCTCCCGCGGCGCAGAAGTTCTGTCCTGCCTTGAGTTCGGTCAGCATCACGTGCGTCACCTTGTCGCCCCCGTCGGGCGGGTCCTCCGGCGCCTGGAGGCAGAGCGACGCGAAGCTCATGCCCAGCAGCGTGATGCCGTAAACGCACTCGAAGTACCGCAGCAGCTCGGACAACCCGATCTTGGAGAAGTCGAAGGCTGCCACGCTGAAGTCGTCCTCGAACTGCGGTGGGTCGAGTTCGATCTCGTACAGGCTGTGTCCCGGGGTCTTCGACGCCGCCCGCAGGTACTCGTGGACGCAGTTCAGGACCGGTGGGATGAAGCCCATCGTCGCGATGGCGATGTCGAGGCGCTGGCGCGTGGTCACACCGGAGGACGGCACCAGCAGGCCGGTCCCGATCAGGCCGACCGCGAACCCGGTCACCTCGACCCCGAGCTTCGCGATCCGCACGGGGTCGGGGGCCTCCCGGAAGTCGGCCGCCGCCCCCAGCGCGTTGTTCGCTATCCGCAGGAAACCGTTGACGAGCTGGAGCACGCCCGCGGCGGTCTCGTTCGCACTGGCGACCCGAGCGGCCCGTGCGCCTCGGTCCGGAGTGGACAGCGCGTGGAGCAGGTCGTTCCAGGTGCGGGCCTCGGCGACGGCGGACACCTGCCGGTCGGTGAAGAGGTTGTGTCCGAGCACCACCTTCCCGACGAGGGTCGACGGGATCGCGCCGAGCAGGCAAAACACGTCGAGCAACGTCAGCTCGCTGCCGTCACCACCGCAGATGACCTGCTCGTAGAGCGGGGTGAGCACGGGGATGTCCCACCGCGTCGTCAGGATCGACTTCATGGTTTCGATCAGCACGATCCCGGCGTCGACGACCGTGAGGACGGCGTTCTCGAGGGTGTCGACCAGGGCGAGGCCGACGATCTCGGCGATCGCGGTCACGAGCTCGCGCGGCGTCCGATCCGCGAGCCCGTCGCCGAACAGCGCGGAGAGCTGAGCGCCGGTCTGCCGGAAGATCGCGATCTCCTCGGCTCCCGCCGTCGAGAGCACGGAACCGACGTCCTTGGGCACGAACTCACCCGGCTGGGCGGAATCGACGTTCGTCGAGAACTGGTGCTGACCCCAGTTGGCCTGCGGCTTGTTCAGCGCGGCCTTGTGCTCCTCGCTCGCCGGCGCGTCCCGGCGGCCGGCCCGTGAGGCGAAGACGTCCGCCGACGTGTCGACGACCAGCGCGCCGTCGACGAACTGCTCGCGCACCTTCCCGAACAAGTCGTCGATGGTCGTCTTGGCGCCGGCCAGTTCCAGCGCCGTCTGGTCGAACGACAGCGAAACGACCTTGGCGAGCACCCGGTGGTTCGCGAGCATGTCTTCCCAGCTGAACAGAAAACCGAGCCACGCCACCAGGTCTTCGAGCGTGATGCCGAGCGTGTTGCGCAGCACCCAGTCGATCGCGGCGACGGCTTCGTGCGCGGCCGTGAGCACGCAGCTCCACAGGTAGTCGCCGACCTGCACGACAAGCTGCCACGCCTGCACCAGCTCCGACGGCGGGTGCAGCACGAAGTCCCTGAGCCCGGTCGGATCGCCGCGCAACGCGGCGAGCAGGTCGCCCGCGCCGACCTCGAGCCAGTCCCCCACGCCCTGGGCTGCGAACGTGCCGACGAGCTGACGTTGTTCACCCGAGGCGAGCTGGTCGTGCGCGGTCATCAGCTGACCGACGGCGGTGGCCGCCTTGTCGCACGTCTTGGCGTCGGGCCGGGTCGCGAACAACGGCTTGCCGTCGCTGCGGGTGGCGGAGCCGACGGAATCACCGGTGAGTCCGCGCAACGCGGCTTTGGTCTCCTCGGCGGGGTCGACGGTGACGGGATCCTCCCCCGCCACCTCGAAGGTGTAGACGGGGGCGGTGAGGTCCGCGGTCTCCGCGACGATCGTCAGCACACCGTTCGAGTCGGTGGTCGCGGTCTTCGCGGTGCTCGCGCGCAACGCGTAGTAGCGCCCGTTGAGCAGTGCGGCCCGGTCGTGGTCCGGCGTGACGGTGATCTCCTGCCGCACCAGGGGATTTCCCCCGGCGTCTGTGACGACGACCCTGGTCGTGTAGGTCTGAAGAGTCACGAACTCCGACGTGGTGTGCAGCGACACGGACTGGTGCTGCCACAACCCGGCCTGAGGATCTTTCACCAGGAGCCGGAACCCGCCGTCGGAACCCCCGACGGCCATCGCCGCGGCGCTGCGCCCGTTCTCGGGATCGGTGCGCGCACGATAGGCCGCCAGCGCCGTCACCTCGTTCTCCAGCTGCAGCGGGTGCTGCCACGCGTAGCCCTTCTGCCCGTCGGTGGTCCCCTCGACGTAGATCAACGCGTCACCGGCGTCGATCGCCCACAGGCCGATCTGCCCGTGTTCCTGGTCGGCCGCTACCACGAGGTCGCGCACCGCGGCGAACCGGTCGCCGCCGATCAGCCGTTCGGGCACCAGGTGGGAGGTGCGCTGCGACGCGGCCGAGTAGCGGTACACGCCGTTGCCGCCGACGTACAAATCCGTGCTGCCGTCCGCGGTGGCGAGTGCGGTGACGGTGCTCGCGGTGAAGTCGCCGGGCAGGTCGAGGTCGACGGCCTCGACGACCGTGCGGCCGCTGACGATCTTCGGCACGGTGCTGAACACCAGCGACCGCCGCACACCGAGCTGGAACAGCGAGTAGACGCCCCTGCCGAGCTTGGCGTGGTGCCCGATGGCGACCGACAGGCATTCGGTGGCGTTCTGGGGCAAGGGCAGCGGCATCGACGACCAGGTGCCGCCTGGTGCAGGGTTGACCTGGTGGTGCTCGACCTGGCCGGCACGGTCGAGGCAGGCGAGCACGGTGAACGGCGCCCCCCCGCGTGCCACCGCCGACCTCGATGTCGGTGACCGTCAGCCCCGCCGGGATCTCGCGCTCGGTCAGCGAGTCGCCGAGCGCCGACCAGTCCGAAGTGGACTCGGTGTTCGCCAGCGCCCCGCTGACGAAGACGCGCGAGTCACCACCGGCCGTCGCACCCGCGGCGACGACGAGCCACACGGTTCCGTCCGCGTCCTGCGAGACGGCGAACGAGTGCACGACCGGCGTGGCACTGACGGCTCCGCTCAGATCGAGCCGTTCCCACCCTGTGGCGCTGGTGGCCGACGGCAGGGTGAGGGCGAGATTCCCGTTGGCGTCCAACGAGAACAACAACAGCGAGTCCGTGCCGGAACGCACCGCGCGCAACCTGCGCTGCGCGGCGAGCGGGCTGCCCGGCACGTGGTTGGGCATGAGCTGGGAATGGGCCTCGACTGGCATGGGTCTACTGCTCCTGTACGCGGTGTCAGAGCTTGTGGGAGACGCCGAACAGCAGGTCGCCGGCGTTGTTGAAGACGGGGTCGACCAGGAAGAGCTGGGCTCCGCCGGGATAGACGAACGGCACGAGGTCCACCAGGTTCTGGACGTCCTTCTCGACCTCGTCCTTCAGCTGGCGGTCGATCAGCGACTCGACGATCGTGTTGACCGTCTTCTCCAGCGTCTCCTCAACACCGGCCCAGATGGACTGATCGCCACCCGAATCGGCGATGCACCAGCCGTAGGGCATGTCGTACAGCTCGGTCGGATCGGGCTGCGGCGTCTCGTCCACGACGTTCACCTGCAGCGCACCGTCGTCGGCACCCGCCAGCGTCATCGTCAGCGTCTGGGGCACGTGGTAGTCGACCCAGAAGTTCGTCTTCACCGCGTGACCCTCGACGCCGTACCAGTGGGTGTAGTCGACGGTGAAGGCCAGCTTCCGCTTGATCACGACGGTGTTCCCGCCGGGCGTGAACGCGAGGCTCGCGTCCCACAAGCACGTCAGTTCGACGTGGTCGTTGCTCACGCTGTTCGTCTTGTGCGAGTAGCCCTTCAGCTGCCCCGACGACCAGGAGCCACCGGTGGCGTCCGGCGTGAACGTCCCACTACCGGCGGATCCCACCATCTCCAGCCCGTCGTCGTTGTTCCCCGGGACGGAGTGGGCGCACAGCAGCCCGCTGAGCCGGGGAAGCAGGTAGCCGTCGACGAACAGCCGCCTGGACATGGCGATCGTGCCGTAGCGGGTGTTGCCGACGCCGTCGCCGGGAGTGACGAAGTTCCCCCACCACGGCCTGAGGTTTCCCGGCAACGGGGCGTTCCCGGTCATCATCAGGTACTGCACGCTGTCGAGGCCGGCGTCACCGGGCGCGGACGGGGCCGGCGTGTAGCGGTTCGTGACGAAGTCGAGACTGCTGGGCGGAAAGCTCGCGACCGGGTCGGTCCACTCCGGCATCATCACGGTGTAGCCGAGCACGTGCCCGCCCGCGGCCCGCACGATCTCCAGGTACGTGGCGAGGTAGAGCGGGAACGCGGCGATGGCCGAGGCGGTCATCTTCTCCGGGAACGTGGTGGCCGCCCTGTCGTACCGGGCGAGGTCGGCGTTCTCCAGGTCGAGGAACAACTGCTCGATGGTGAAGGCGTCACGCGGCAACGGGGCGATCCGCTCACGAAGGTCAGCGGACAACCGGTCGTACCGGTCGGCGGGAACGCCGGCCTTGGCCAGGTCGACCTCGAACCCGATCTTCACCCCGTCGATCCGACACGTCCGGAAGACGGGCTTCCCCTTCGCGATCTCGTAGTAGTCCATGGTGCAGTCGCCGAACTCCACGGTGAAGACGACCTTGCCGACCGATCCGGGCACGTCGACGGTGACGCCCAACGCCGAGACCGTCCCCGACAGCCACGCGTCACCGCCCTCCTCCATGGCCAGCCGGACGGTGGACAGGGACTTGCCGTCGGGCGTGCTGCCGGTCTCCAGCAGATCGGACAGCCGCTCGTTCAGGTACCACTGCGGGAAGGCCAGCAGCGTCGACACCCCTTGCAGGGTGGTGGATTCCTTGCCGTACTCGGACACGGTCCTCCGCTCGGGACGTGCGCACGCCGGGACCGGCGCGGGAGAGGTTCTCCGGCGTCCGGATGCGGCATGGCGGGGTTGTCCGGAACGTTAGGGCGCGGTGGGGCTCGCGTCGTCGGGGGAAACCCGCATGGCACCCCCGATGCTTGTTCAGAGGTACGCATGCGGAAAAACGGTTCCGAGCACGCCCCCACCGGCGCGTGCTCGGAACCGTGGTCTCTCGGTCATCCGATCTCGAACTCGTCACTGCAGAGGTCGCCGTCGTCGGCGTCCGGCGTGACGTTGCCGGTGCTGCCGACCAGGGCGCCACCGATGTAGACACCGAGTGCGTAGGTCTTGACGTCGGCGCACGGGCCCAGGTTCCACTGCCGCACGGTCAACGGGCCGATGTTGGTCTGCCTGAGCAGTCGCACGCCGGCAGTGCTGTGGCGGCTGAGCGACACGACCGCCTCGTCGAACTTGACATCACTGAGGTTGATCAGCGTGACGGTGAAGTTCGCGGCCGGCGCAGCGGCGCGGGTGGCAGCGTTCGCACCGGTGGTGCGGGTGATCGTCGGGGTGTCGGTGGCAGCACCCGCCGTGGGGTTCGCCAGGAGCAGTGCGCTGGCCGAGACGGCCAGCGTCGCCAGTGCGCGCACTGCTCGGGACTGGGTCATGTTCATGGGTTTGTCTCCTTGGCTTCGAACGCGCAGTTGTGTCGTCGTTGATGCCGAACCGGTCAGAGCGAGGCCTTGAACAAGAGCAGATTCGGCGTGGGCGGTTCGCCTGCGCCGGGCGTGGGGATGCCGGTGACCTTGCCGACGGTGGTGTTGGCCAGCAGCCAGGTGCGTGCCGCGGGGCCCGAGTGACTGGGATCCACCTGCATCGCCAGTGCCGCGGTTCCCGCCACCAGGGGCGCGGCCAGGGACGTACCGGACGCGGTCGCGGTGGTGGCGCGCTTGGTGCCGTCCGAGGCCACGGTGAAGAAGGTCGAGCTGACCCGCTCACCGGGGGCGAACAACGTCGTGCAGTGGCCGTAGTTGGAGATCGTCGTCCCGTCCAGCATCCTGCTGTCGTCGTCGGCTGTGCCGCCCACGGCCGTGACCCCTGTTGCGCTCGCGGGCGATCGGGTGCAGGTCTTGACGCCCTCGTTGCCCGCCGCGACGGACACGAAGTAGCCGGCGGACACCAGTTCGGTGGCCTTGGCGTTGAGCGTGGTGTCGTGCGCCGCGCCCATCGAGATGTTGACCACCGCGGGCTTGATGCCGCGGTTGAGCACCCAGTCCATCCCCGCGATCAGGGAGGACAGGCTCGCGTTGGGCGTGCAGCCGTCGGTGACCTTCACCCCTCGCACGTCGGCCTTCTTGGCGACGCCGTGGATGCTCCCGCCGATGAGGCCCGCTACCAGGGTGCCGTGGCCTTGGCAGTCCTCGGCCGACCCGCCGGTGGTGCTGACCATGTTGAGTGCCCGGCCTTCGAACTCCGGGTGGCCGGCGTAGATGCCGGTGTCGAGCACGTACGCCCGGATGCCGGTGCCCGTCGCGGTGTAGGTGAAGGTGTTGCTGCGGGGCAGGTTGCGCTGGTCGACGCGGTCGAGGTGCCACAGGCCCGAGCCGGTGGTGCTCTGGACGGTGGCGGTCGTGCGCACGACCGCGTCCTGGCTGACTTCGGTGACCTCGGTGGTAGCCGCCCGCACGGCCGTCACCTGTCTGATGGTCATGCGGGCGGCGAAACCGCGCACCGTGCCCCCGGTGTAGACGTGCGTTGGCCGCAGGCCGAAGCGCGCGGCGAGCACAGCCGGGTCCGCGTCCGGCCGGATGCGCACGACGTAGCCGTCGGCGATCGCGTCGGAGGCGGCCATCCGCAGCGGGACGAGCGGCACCGGCTCGGCTGCAGCGATCCCCGGCGCGGCCACCACCGCGGCCAGTGCCCCCAGCGCTGTCAGCGCTGATCTGAGTCTGATCATCACGTTCCCCCTTCGAGTGCTTGCGGGGAGAAGCGTGTGACGAGGCAGTATGGGTTGCGTATGGCCTGGGTGTCGGCCGAGTTCACCGGTTACCGAACGCCGGGAGATCCCGCGGTGTCGAGCTTGGCGAGCACTGCGGAGGCCTCGGGGTGACGCAGCTCGTCGAGCAGACGCAGGGCTTGCCTCCACGTCGCGCGGGCCGCGTTCACGTCACCCGCCGCGTGCTGGGTGTCACCGAGGCGCGTGAGCGTGCCGGACTCGTAGTAGTAGTCGTGCAGGTCGCGGAACAGGTGCAGTGCCCTCAGGTAGCTGGCTATCGCCTCGTTGTAGTTGCCCAACTGGTGGTGGGTGTAGGCGATGCTGTCCCACGTGTGCGCGCATCCACGCTGATCGCCCTGTTCTTCGTACAGGACGAGCGCCTGCCCGCAGTTGCGCAAGGCGCTGTGGTGCTCCCCCAGCTTGGTCTGGTGCCATCCCAGCATGTTCAAAGCTGCGGCCTCGCCGTAACGGTGGTCGACCGCCCGGTAAGCCTCCAACGCCCGCACGGCGTGCCGCACCGCCTCGTCGACCCGCCCCTGGTGCTCCAGCGACCACGCGACGACGCCCTCGGTGTGGGCCTGCTGGACCAAATCTCCCAGCTCGCGGTGCAGCTCCAGGGAACGCGTCAGGTGCGGCCTGGCTTCCTCGTGCCTGCCCAGCAAGGCCAGCACCCGCCCCAGCCCTTGGTGGAGCAGGCCTTGGCCTTCCGCGTCCTCGGCCTGCCGCGCCGCGGACAGCGCGACCTGTCCCGTGACCACCCACTCGTGCCAGTGGCCGCGCCGGTCGAAACAGGTGGTGAGCACGTGCTGGAGGCGCCATGCGTGGGCGTGCAACCCGTTGCTCGCGGCGGACGCGATGGATCCCGCCAGGCCGTGACGTTCCACCTCGTACCAGCGCCACGCCTGCGCCGAGTCGGTCAGTTCTTCCGAGAGCACCGGGGCCGGCGGCAGTTCGAGGTGATCACGGTTCGGCGCGAGCAGGCGGTCCACGCGGTCGGCGGTGTACAGGTAGTGGTCCAGCAGGCGACGCAGGGCGGCGTGGCGCTCTTCTTCCGTGTCGTGGGCCGCCGCTCGGTCGCCCGCGTAGGTCCGCAGCAGATCGTGGAAGGAGAACCGGCCAGGCCTGCGTTCTTGCAGGAGGTTCGCGCGGGTCAGCTCGGACAGGGCGGCCCTGGTCTCGGCCACGGGTGCGTCCACCAGGCAGGCGGCGGCCGTGAGGCCGATGTCCGGACCCGGGTGCAGGCCCAGCAGCCGGAAGGCGCCCGCCGCCCGCGGGCCGATGTGCTGGTAAGACCAGGAGAAGACCGCACGCACACTGGTCATCGGTTGTCCGGTGTCCAGCGCGTCGAGCCGTCCACGTTCGTCGCGCAGTTCGTCGGCGACCGCCAGAAGCGGGAACGTGGGACGCATGGCCGCGCGGGCTGCCACGATCGCCAGCGCCAGTGGCAGGCGCGCGCAGAAGCGGATCAGCTCGTCCACGGCGTCCGGCTCGGCCGCCACGCGGGCCGGGCCCAGCCGGCTTGCCAGCAGCGCCACCGCCTCGTCGTCGTCGAGCACGTCCAGCGCCAGCGGGTGGGCCCCGTACCGCACCACCAGCCCGGTCGGCTCGGTGCGGCTGGTGATGACGGTGTGGCAGGCCGTCCCGCCCGGCAGCAGCCACTGCACCTGCTCGGCGTCGCGGGCGTTGTCCAGCAGCACCAGCACCGCCTGGTCGGCGACGACGCTGCGGTACAGGGCGGACCGGGCCGCCAGGTCGACAGGAGTGCGGTCCGGCGACACGCCGAGGGCGTCGAGGAACCCCTGCAGGACGTCCGCCGGATCCACCGGCGGACTGTCGGGATCGAAGCCGCGCAGGTCCACGTACAGTTGCCCGTCCGGGAACCGGCCGGCAGCCTGATGTGCCCAGCGCACCGCGAGAGTGGTCTTGCCGATGCCCGCGGTGCCGCCGATCACCACCGTGCCGCTACCGGCCTCCGTCATGTCCAGCATCTCCGACAGGTGTGTGAGCTCCGCGTCGCGTCCCACGAAACCGGGGACGGAGGCGGGCAGCTGGCGCGGCACCTCCCGCTGCCTCCCGGCCGCCTCGACAGGGCCGACGGCCATCAGATCGAGCGCCGGGTCGGCGGTGAGGATCGCTTGCTCCAGCTTGCGCAGCGCCGGCCCCGGCTCCAGCCCCAGTTCGGCGACCAGCAGTTGATGGCCCTCGCGAGCCACGGCCAGTGCGTCGCTCTGTCGTCCCGACCTGTACAAGGCGAGCATGAGCTGTCCGCGTACCCGTTCTCGCAACGGGTGCAGGGCCACCAAGCGGGACAACTCCGCGACCACGTCGTGGTGGCGGCCCAGCGCCAGGTCGACTTCGATGCGAGCCTCCAGCGCGGTCTGCTTGCGCTCCAGCAACCGAGCCGCCTCGTCGCGCAGCAAGTCCACCTCATCGAGACCGGCGAAAGGCGTACCCCGCCACAGCGCCAGCCCCTGCCGCAGCAACACACTGGCGGCTTCCAGGTCACCGGCGGCGAAAGCGGTTCGACCGCGCTCCACCAGATCCTCGAACCGGGCGGAGTCCAGCTCGTCCGCCCGGACCCGGAGCACGTAGCCGGGCGGGCGGTGCTCGACGCGCGCCGGATCACCCAGCGCCCGGCGCAACTGGTGGACGTAGCCCCGCAGGTTCTCCGCGGCCGTGCGCGGCGGTGCCGCTCCCCACAGCGCGTCCAGCAGCCGATCCACCGAGGCGGGCTCTCGCCCACTGCACAACAGCACCGCCAGCAACGTCCGCAACTTGGCCGAACCGAGCCGTACCGGCTCCGCGCCGGCATCAACCTCCAACGCCCCCAAGACGTTGAACTTCATGACCCCCCAGCCTGTGAACGTCCGACCACGTCGTGCCCCCGGCGGTCGCCGCGCTGCGCCTGCCCGCCTGTCACTCAACCGACGATCGCGATCGACCACAAGCCCTGCGGAACTGCTCGGCCTCACCACGACCACCGTGACCGCAGGAGAAGTGCGGGCAACCCTCTCGCCGTCCAGATCCTGATCATGGCCCAGGAACAGAGCTTCTTCCGGCTGTGGATGTTCCGCGATGACGATCTTGCCGCTGATCGCGTTGTTCGAGCTGACTCACGCCGACGACAGGGCGGTGTCATGTGTACCGTGCTCCGGTGCTCATGATCGAACGCCTCCGGCTCGACCACGCCGCTGCCGTGCTCGCGTTCGAACGGGAGAACCGCGCCTACTTCGCGGCGTCGGTGCCCGACCGCGGCAACGACTTCTTCACGGACTTCCAGCAGCGGTTTCGCGGTCTGCTCACGGAGCAGGAGGCCGGCGTGTGCCATTTCCACGTGGTTGTCGGCCATACCGGCGAGGTGGTGGGCCGGGTGAACCTGGTCGACGTGGCCGATGGATCCGCTGAACTGGGTTTCCGGGTCGCGGAGAAGGCTGCGGGCCAAGGGCTCGCCACCGCCGCCGTGGGGCAGGTGTGCGCAATGGCGGCACGGGAGTACGGGCTGCGGAGTCTGCGGGCCTCCGCGGCAACCGACAACGCCGGCTCTCGGGCAGTGCTCAGCCGCGTCGGGTTCGTCCTGACGGGCGAGGAGGTCCTCCTGGCCGACCGCCCTGGGCATCGTTACCTGCGGCCGCTGACCGACCTCATGCCGTAGAAGATCGCCTGGTGTGCGAGGACCAGGACGAACTCAGATGCCTGGGGTGGTCACGGGCGGTGCTTCCGGCCGCGTCGCCCGGAGCCGAAGAACGAGAATCGTGACCGGGCCGGACTCTGCGGATCCGACAGGTTGACCGCGCCGACAACACCCAGTTGGACCACACTGCCGTTGACGTCGCCGATGTGCACGTTGCGCACGTCGCGCACCCACTTCGTCGCGGGACCGAACAGCACCTCGGGCCAGAGAGCGTCGAGCAGGACCGGGAAAGCGCCACCAGCGTCGTAAGCGGCCTTGAGGCCGTTCGCCAGTTCCTCCGCGAGGCGGATCGTGCCGGACTCGTCTTCCGCGCGAGCCGCGTCCAGCGCGTCGCCCAGGCCGGGCACCGCGCGGACCGCCTTCTCCAGCCGGGTCAGAGCTGCGGACTCCGGCTCCTCCGCGGCACCGATGAGCGCGGCGGCAACGGACAACATCCACATGTCCACCATGGTCAATCCCCCCAAGGGATGCTGCACCGCAGGCCGAAGCGTTCGAGAACACTAACATTCG
>NZ_DASVFL010000237.1:0-3690 GCF_036380075.1 Lentzea sp.
GGTGAGGCCTGCGCCGTGGCGGGTACGGCCATGGCCAGTGCCGCTCCAGCACCCAGCGCGAGCACCGCACGTCGGTTGAAACTCAACGTCTTGTCCCCTTCTTCGGAAACCTCTCCACATGCCAGGACGCGCGGGAGATCAACTGGTTGCCGAAATGAGACGTCTCAGTGGACTCGGCGCCAGCACGCCAGGAAGGTCAGCGCGGCGAGCAGCGACCCGGCCGACGAGAGAGAGCACGCGCCCAGGTAGATGACCCACTCGTCGGCGTTCAGACCTTCCTTCGCCAGTGGGAACACCCACAGGATGCCGCCGATCACCAGCCACGCCGCGGCGACCGCCGACCAGAACACCACCAGCACCACCCGGCCGACCCGGCGCGGCCCCGTGTACGGCTCCAGCGATCCCCTGCGCTGCAGCCACCAGGAAGCCAGTGCGGCGACGGCGAGCGAGATGCCGGCGGCGGCGAGGGTGTCGCTGAGCCGGTGCCACTTCGCGATGAGCGTGTACTGGCCGATCGCGGTCGCCCACGGCAGCACGAAGAACAGCATCACCCCGCGCCACTTCCACGGCACGACGATGACCGCCGCGAACAGCACGGTCATCGCGATCGTCGTGTGTCCACTCGGGAGGCTGTTGTGCGCGTAGTCGCCGGTGACCTCGACGAGCCGCGGCCGGGGCAGGACGAACCGCTTGAGCGCCTGCACGACGAGCTGACCGGCGACGATCACACCGACCGCCGCGATCGTGAGGTCCCAGCGCTTTCTCAGCACGCCGATCAGCGCCACGACCAGCACGGCCGCCGCCAGCGAGTAGATCGAGATCCGGCCGAGCGCGGTCCAGGCGGCGTCCGTCTCGGACACGTGGTCCTGGTCGGCGCCGCGCAACGCCGCGTTCTCGATGGTCTGGCCGGCCTTCGTGAGCACCGCGAGCACGTACACCACCGCGGCGAAGACGAACCCCGCCGCCGCGATCACGGGCCACCGTCGAAGAGTCATCCCGGCGAGTCTGCCGCCGTTCGGCCTAACGCGCAGTTCGAAGATCGATTCGGGCCAGCACGGCGGTGACCGCCAGGTCCACGGCGCACTCGAACTCGGCCGCGCGGTCGAACTCGGCGAGGTGCGCCGCCGTCGCCACCACGGCGGGCAGCCCGGACGCCTCCAGCACCGCGCGCCGCGCCCCGTCGTCGCCCCCGAACGCCGGTGCCGCCGACACCTCGCGCAGCAGCGTGCCGATCAACGTCGCGAGCAGCATCCGCAGCAGGTGCACGGCCTGGTCCGGCGCCGCGCCGGCGGCGAGCAGCACCGCCAGCACGGCGTCGACGGGCTTGAGCCCCTCCGGCGACGCCAGCTGGCGGGTCAGCACGAGCGGCGCGGCGGCGGGGTGGGCGAGCGCGCGTTCCCGGAAGGCCAACGCGATGGCCCGCAGGTCGTGCCGGGAGTCGCCGGTGGGCGCGGGCAGCACCAGACCGCCCAGCAGCTGCTCGGTGACGGCGTCGAGCAGGCCGTCCTTGCCGTCGACGTGGTTGTAGAGGCTCTTCGCGTCCACCCCGAGGGCGCGTGCCACGGACCGCATGCCGACGCCCGCCACGCCCTCGGCGTCGATGACCCGCAACGTCGCCGCGACGATCGACTCGCGGGACAGCAGCGGGGTGCGCGGGCGGCCGCGGCGGGTCTCGGTCATGCGGTCATTGTGCCTTGCGGATATCCACACCGTGGGTTTAATCTTCGGCAGCATTAACCCACACCGTGGGTATATTGGAGGGGTGATGCGTTTCCCGTGGGGAACGACCGACGCGGCGGACCTGCCGACGATCGGGACCGGGATCGACACGCTGGCCGGCCTGTCCGCCGTCGAAGGCGGTCCCGGCGCACGGCTGCGGGTCGCCCGCGAGCGCGGTGAGGCGTTCCGGCGGGAGTTCGCCACGACCGGGACACCGGAGAGCATCGTCACGCGCGACCTGGTGACGTTGCCCTACCCGACGCGGTTCGGCCTGTTCAGGGCGTCGCGGGCGATCGCGCCGTTCCTGTCGATCACCAACCGGATGCTGGTGATCCGGTGGCGGGAGGACGGCCGCGAGCGCGTGCTGCTGTTCGAGCCGAGCGACCACGAGCGCGGCCGGTACACGCCGTACTTCGAGGACCTCTCCGGCCGCACGCCCGACGTCGTCGAACGGCGCATGGTCAAGGTCCACGGCACCGTCCCCGGCCACCTCGAACAGCTCGGGATCGCGCCCGAGCAGGTCGACTACCTGATGTTCGACCACCTGCACACCCAGGACCTGCGGCGCTGGATCGGCACCTCGGCCACGCCGGCGTTGTTCCCGAACGCCAAGGTGGTCGTGCAGCGCGACGAGCTGGCCGCGATGGCCGAGCTGCACCCGTTGCAGAAGCCCTGGTACCAGCCGTCGACCTATGCGGACGTGCCGGCGGAGGCGTTCCTGCCGATCGACGGCTCGGTCGTCCTGGGCCCCGGTGTCGCCGTGATCGCGACGCCCGGCCACGTGTTCGGCAACCAGAGCCTGGTCGTCAACACCTCGACCGGCATCTGGGTGAGCAGCGAGAACGTCATCGCCGCGGAGGCACTGACGCCGGAGCACTCGGCACTGCCCGGCCTCGCCTCCTGGTCGCGGCGGTGGCAGCAGGAGGTGGTGCTCAACGCGAACACCGTCGAGACCACCGCCGACCAGTACAACTCGATCGTGCTGGAGAAGACGATCGCGGACCGCAGCCAGGCCGACCCGCGGTTCCTCCAGTTCTTCCCCTCCAGCGAGCTCACCGGCGCGTGGACCAACCCCGGCACCACGCCGACGTTCAGCCACGGCCGCATCGTCCACTGAGGAGTGTTGATGTCATCCCGTTTCGTCCTGCCGTCCGAGGAAGTCCTGCGGGCGCGCGAAAAGCTCGTGCTCGACCACTTCCGCGACGAGGTGGCGCACGACTGGGACGCCACGCTGTCGACGTTCCCGCACCCGCACTACGAGGTCATCGCGCAGATGGTCGTCCACGACGGTGACGCCGCGGTGCGCCAGTACTACACCGACACGCGCGTGGCGTTCCCCGACCAGCACCACGAGCTGATCTCGTTCCGGCACAGCGTGGACGCCGTGATCGTGGAGTTCTGGCTCATCGGCACGCACCTCGGGCCGTTGGGCAAGATCCCGGCGACCGGCGGCAAGCACCGCACGCGCATGAACGCGTACTTCATCTTCGACGCGGACGAGAACCTGGTGACCGAGCGGATCTACTTCGACCAGCTGTCCGTCCTGAAGCAGGTGGTCGGCGGGATCGACCGCAGGAAGCCGAGCGGGATCGCGAAGCTGCTGCAGGTCGTGCGCGGCATGCTCGCGATGGCCGGCGGCAAGCCGGATCCCCGCCTCACCGAGACGACCCCGCCCTCGCTGGACGACTAGGGCGTGTCCTGCGGATCTTTCTCATGATCGTGTGCAGATCATGGTGCGTGGTCGGACGTGGTGAGCTGACGGACAAGGCCTGGGCTGTGATCGCGCCGTTGCTGCCCGCGCAGAGCGGGCAGCAAGGCGGGCGGTGGCGCAGCCACCGTCAGGTGATCAACGCGATCCTGTGGAAGGAACGCACCGGTGCGCCCTGGCGTGACCTGCCGGAACGGTATGGCCCGTGGAAGACCGCGCACGAGCGGCTGCGGAAGTGGACCGCGGACGGGACGTGGGACCGG
>NZ_DASVFL010000238.1:0-5890 GCF_036380075.1 Lentzea sp.
CATGGTGATCCTCCATCGGTCCTGGCGTTAGCACCTGCCCGCATCCAGCGGGTGGTTGCTGCGACGTCGTAGAGCCAGGTCTCTCAGTCGCTCCGGATGGCAAGTAGCAGTCAACCGGACGGACGTTCGGTTGCGCAAGCCAGATTCCGATTCGTTCGACAGATCACACTGTTGGCCGAAGGATCCCCGGCCTAGACCTCGGCGATCCGGATGAAGTCGATCACGCTGAGCTGTTCACCCCTTTGTCGGGGATCGATCCCCGCCTTCTGGAGCAACTCGTCGACGTTGTCGGTGGCGCCTTTCAGCGCAGCCCGCAACGTCTTCCTGCGCTGCGCGAAGGCGGCGTCGACGATCTTGAAGAGCTTGGTCTTGTCCACTGTGGACAGCGGCTTTTCGTGTCTGGTGAACGAGACCAGGCCGCTGTCGACGTTCGGCGCCGGCCAGAAGACGTTCTTTCCGACGGCGCCGGCCTTCTTCGCCTCCGCGTACCAGGCGAGCTTGACGCTCGGGACGCCGTAGATCTTGTTGCCGGGCTTAGCCGCCATCCTGTCCGCTACCTCGGCCTGGACCATGACGAGTCCCTTTTGCAGCGTCGGGAGCTCGTTGAGGAGGTGGAGGACCACCGGGACCGCGACGTTGTACGGGAGGTTGGCGACGATCGCTGTGGGTTGCGCCGGCAGGTCTTCTTGGGTGACTTTCATGGCGTCTTTGAGCACCACTTGGAGCTTGTGCGCGTTGTCCGGGTCGTGCTCCTGGACCGTCTGCGGGAGCCGGTGCGCCAGGGGTGGGTCGATCTCCACGGCCACGACCTGGGCCGCGTTCGGGAGCAGCGCCAAGGTCAGGGAGCCGAGGCCCGGACCCACCTCGAGGACCACGTCCTCCTCGGTCAGGTCGGCCGAGGCGACGATCTTGCGGACCGTGTTGGGGTCGTGGACGAAGTTCTGGCCCAGTTTTTTGGTCGGGCGGATGTCCAGCTCGTTGGCTAGACGGCGGACTTCGGCGGGTCCCAGCAGGCTCACGTCCTGCATTCTCGCAGGCTCTGATGGCCCGTTTCCCAGCGTGGTCCGGTTGAGCTGGTTCCGTGCCTGTTCCAGCGTGGTCGTGCACCTCGGACGAAAGAGCGTTGTTCATCGCCGCTGCGCGACGATCCGCGATTGGGGCTTGACTTCGGGGCCCTTGCGAGGTGCTGTGGTCGGCCGGAAAACGGCCGGACGCTTCGCGACCGGCCGAGCCCGAGAGGGGTAGCACCTCGCACCCAAAGTCAAGCCCCAATCGCAAAGAACGGGTGGGCTCACCGGCTCCAATCGGCGTCAGGGGTGACTGCTCGCCTTCGGCGTCGCTTGGAAGTGCGGGGGTCTTGTCGGCTCGCTTCGCATCGCCCCTGGTGGGTGCCTCGGCTTCGCCGTTGGCCTGCCTGGCTTGGGTGCCTTGGCCGTCCCGTCCCCGCGTCTCCGTGGCCCGGACACGGCGAAGGCCGCCCGTGGCGAACCACGAGCGGCCTTCGTCTGGGGACGGGGAGTGCCGGTTTACGGCAGGCCCAGCTTCGCGCGGCAGCCCGGCCACGCGGAGTACGTGCCGCCGCGGCCGTCGCGGAGCTTGGTGGCGATGGCGATCTGCTGTTCGCGGGTGGCCTGGTGCGGGAAGGCCGCGTAGGCGTTGCCGCCGTAGGCGTCCCAGGTGCTCTTGGCGAACTGGAGGCCGCCGTAGTAGCCGTTGCCGGTGTTGATGGCCCAGTTGCCGCCTGCCTCGCACTGGACGAGGCGGTCCCACACGGCGCCGTCGGGGAGGGGCTTGGTGCCCACCACGATCTTCTTGGGCTTCGGCTCCTTGGTGACCTTGCTGCCCAGCTTCTCGCGGGCGATCTCCTTGCCGTTCTTCACCGTCACGCGGTACTGCGAGATCTGCTCGCCGGCCTCGCCGGGCTCCAGGACCTTCTGCTCGCCCGCGTTCATGTTCGGGTCGTTGGTCTTCTCGACCGGCGGGGCGACCGGCTCGTTCACGTTGATGACCGTGACGCCGGTGCGGGAGATGTAGACCTCGGCGCCCGTGGCCAGGCGGACGTCGGCGCCGGACTGGATCGCGTCCTCCGGGCCGAGGCTGAGGTTCTCGCCCTTGAGGAGCTCGTCGACGGTCAGCGCGGTGGTCTTGACCTCGCGTACCGGGTTCGCACCGTCGAAGAGCTTGACGCTCTTGAGGGTCTTGACCTCGAGGTTCATGCCTTCGAGGGGGATGTCCTGGCCGCTGGGGGCCGACATCCACGCGCCCTCGAGCGGCACGCCCATCTGCTTGGCGGCCTCCTCGACGGTGACCGAGCGGACCCAGTCCTCGCGGGCCTGGCCGTCGACGCTGGTCTTCAGCAGGCGGCCCCGGTCGAGGCTGATCTTGCCGCCGTCGGAGATCGGGGTGTTCAGCGACGGGGACAGGGCGTCGTGCTCACCGACGACGATGCCCTCCTCCGCCAGGACCTCGCCGACCGTGCCCTCGTAGGAGTGGACGGTCTGCAGCGCGCCGTCGACCTCGACGGTCAGCGACTTGTCCATCGCCATGGCGGTCACGCCGCCACCGGAGATCGAGACGAGGACCGCGGCCACCGCGCCCTTGAGGAAGCGGCGCTTCCACGTCGAGACGGCCGAGACGAGTAGCTGCGGGTCGCTCTTCTCCTCTTCCTCCGACGGGAGGACGAGGGGCGGCATGATCGTCGTCTCGGCGTTGATGAGACGGATCAGCTCGTCGACGTCGACGTTGGCCGTGGCGAGCAGGTCGTCCGCGTCCGGGCCGAGCACCTCGAGCACGTCCGCGGGCGTGATGGTCAGCGCACCGGCGGGAAAGCTCGGGTGGGGGTCGGCGACGCTCACCGACGTCTGCCCGACCGGCGTGAACCAGTCGGTGTCGTCGTTGAAGTCGTACGGAGCGGCAGTTCTGTCGCTTCCAGACACTGGATCGATACCTCCATTGCGGAAGCTCCGAGGCCACCGCACAGTTGGCGTTGACAAGATCATTCGAGTTGGAACTCGAAATTCCCGGCAACTCCTCCTACGTGGTCTCGCTCTTCGGCACTTCTGGCTTCGGCCCCGCCCCGACCGCGGGCGTGCTCCGAACCGACAACGTCGGATCGGGAGGCACGGTCACGGGACAGTAACGGGGTCGCGCACGTTGCGCAAACACCCCCGCCAATGTTGTGACGTCAGTCACCCGCAAGGGTAGGAACCCCTTGCTCCGTTCGCTCCAGGTCGCATCTCAGTAGTCGAGTCCGAAGACTCGTTGAGCATTACGGGTGACGGTGGAGCAGAGTTCAGAAAGATCTTCGCCACGCAGCGTGGCCAGATCCCGAACTGTGTAATTCACACAATAGGGTTCGTTCGGACGCCCCCGGAACGGGTGAGGCGTCAGGAACGGCGCGTCCGTCTCCACCAGGAGCTGGTCCCGCGGCACCAGCAGGGCCGCCTCCCGCAGCGCGCGGGCGTTCTTGAACGTCACCGGGCCCGCGAACGACAGCACGTACCCCGCGTCGACGCACCGCCGGGCGAAGTCCGCGTCGCCGGAGAAGCAGTGGAAGACCACCGTGGCCGGCGCCCCCTCCGAGGAGAGGATCTCGAGGACGTCCTCGTGCGCGTCCCGGTCGTGGATCATCAACGGCTTCCCGACCCGCTTGGCGAGGTCGATGTGCCAGCGGAACGCCTCGTGCTGGGCGGCGGGCGGCGAGTAGTCCCAGTAGTAGTCGAGACCGGTCTCGCCGATCGCCACGACGCGCGGCAGGACGGCCAGCCGTTCCAGCTCGGCCTTCTCCTCGTCGCCGAACGACGAGGTGCGCGTCGGGTGCACGGCCACCGCCGCGTAGACCCGCGGGTCCCAGGTGGACGCCTCGGCGGCCCACCGGGCGGCGGCCAGGTCGTCCGCCACCGTGACGACGTGCGAGACGCCGGCGGCGTTGGCGCGGTCCAGCAGCACCGCGACGTCCTCCGCCGACGAGGCCCCGCACGCGTCGAGGTGGGTGTGGGCGTCGACCACCGGCGCCGGAAGGGCTTCCGGCACCGGCGGTCGTTCCCGCTCGTCCGCCACTAGTCGATGACGATCGGGGCCCACTCGGGCCCGGTCTCGCCCAGCTTCGGGTCGAGCTTCGCGAACAGCGGCGACGGCTTGCGCAGCGGACGGCCGGCCTCGATCGGCGTCGACTCCCAGCGCGCCTGCTCGCCCGCGTAGTCACCGGTCAGCACCGGGTACGAGCGCTCGGGCACGTCGAGGTCGCTGACCTCGTTCATCTGCGGCTGCGCCGCCCACACGCCCGTGCCGCCCAGCGCCTCGTGCACCTGCTGCGCCGAGTGCGGCAGGAACGGCGTCATCAACGTGTTCGCGTCCTGCACGACCTGCAACGCCGTGTGCAGCACCGAGTCGCGGCGGTCCGGGTCGTCCTTGAGCTTCCACGGCTCCTGGTCCGACAGGTACTTGTTCGCCGCCGAGATGACCCGCATCGCCTCGCCGGAGGCCTGCTTGAACCGCGACCGGCGCAGGTGCGCGCCGACCGTGTCGAACGCCGCCTTCGACTGCGCGAGCAGCTCGTGGTCGGCGGGCGTCAGGTTCGTGGCCTTCGGGATGGCGCCGACGTTCTTGTGCGCCATCGAGATCGAGCGGTTGACCAGGTTGCCCCACTCGTTCGCCAGCTCGAAGTTCGTCCGGCGGACGAACTCCTCCCAGGTGAAGTCGGTGTCCTGGTTCTCGGGACCCGCGACGGAGATGAAGTACCGCAGCGCGTCCGGCCCGAACTCCTTCAGGAAGTCGCCGACGTAGATCACGGTGCCGCGCGAGGTGGAGAACTTCGAGCCGCTCATCGTCAGGTACTCCGACGACACGACCTCGGTCGGCAGGTTCAGCGTGCCGAACCGGCCGGCCTCGCCGCCCTTGTCGCCCGCGCCGTTCTGGCCCAGCAGCAGCGACGGCCAGATCAGCGAGTGGAAGACGATGTTGTCCTTGCCCATGAAGTAGTAGCCCTGGGCGTCGCCCGTCCAGAACTCCTTCCAGGCGTCGTCGTTCCCGGACCGGCGCGCCCACTCCACGGACGCGCTCAGGTACCCGATGACGGCGTCGAACCACACGTAGAACCGCTTCATCGGCTGGTCGCTCCACCCGTCGAGCGGGATCGGCACTCCCCAGTCGAGGTCGCGGGTGATGGCGCGCGGCCGCAGGTCCTTGATCAGGTTCTGCGAGAACTTGAGCACGTTCGGGCGCCACTCGGACCGCGTGCCCATCCACGAGCCCAGCGAGTCGATGAACGACGGCAGGTCGAGGAACAGGTGCTCGGTCTCGACGAACTTCGGCGTCTCCCCGTTGATCCGCGAGCGCGGGTTCTTCAGGTCGATCGGGTCGAGCTGGTTGCCGCAGTTGTCGCACTGGTCGCCACGGGCGCCGTCGTAGCCGCAGATCGGGCAGGTGCCCTCGATGTACCGGTCGGGCAGGGTGCGCCCGGTGGACGGCGAGATCGCGCCGTGCGTCGTCTGCTCGACGAAGTAGCCGTTCCCGTAGACGCCGAGGAACAGCTCCTGCACGACGGCGTGGTGGTTGCGCGTGCTCGTGCGCGTGTAGAGGTCGTAGGTCATGCCGAGGGCGGCGAGGTCCTCGGTGATGATCCGGTGGTTGCGGTCCACGAACTCGCGCGCGGTGATCCCCTCCTTGTCGGCCTGGACCAGGATCGGGGTGCCGTGCTCGTCGGAGCCGCTGACCATGAGCACGTCGTGGCCCGCCATCCGCATGTACCGGCTGAATACGTCGGAGGGGATCCCGAAGCCGGACACGTGGCCGATGTGGCGGGGGCCGTTGGCGTACGGCCAGGCCACGGCGGCGAGGTAATGAGCCATGCGGTCAAGCCTAGTGACCCGGACATTGCGGCTGCGACCGG
>NZ_DASVFL010000239.1:0-25590 GCF_036380075.1 Lentzea sp.
CGGCCGGTCGATGCGCACCGGCGGGAAGTCCCGCAGGTCGTCCTTCGCCCGCACCAGCACCAGGGAATCCAGCCTGGTGACCACCTCGCCGGCGAGGAACCGGGCGAGCGGCTCGGCGTCGAACGGCATCAGGCCGCCGAACTCGACGGACCGCAGTCCCTCCCAGCGTTCGGCGACCTCGGGGAGCGGCATCGTCTGCCGGAAGGCGAACGGCGCGAGCCGCAGGTCCGTCACCGCCCGGACCTCCGGGGTGGCCAGGGGATCGGGCAGGCCCAGCACCCGCATGCCGGCACGCCCGCCGAGGTCGAGCGAACGGACGAGCCGCCACACCGGTTTCGTGAGCCCGGCCTCCAGCGCGGCGACCCACGAGTAGGGCACCCGGCGGGTCGCGTCCGGCCAGGAGCGGAGCTGTTCCTCGCACCACGCAACGAGTTCCGGATCGGCACCGGCTCGCATCACCGCGGCGCAGAGAGCGCGGAACGCCCAGGGGTTCGGCGTTCCGCGCAGCGCTCTGCCGATCTCGTCGTGCATCCGGGCAACCTACTGCGACACCTACCGGGGCAGCTGTTCGCCCGTCTGCTCCTTCACCAGGTACTCGGCGTACCAGTCGGGCCAGTTCTCGTCGTACTCACCGCCGTTGCGCTTCTCGTGCTCGCCGTGCGCCACCGCGGCCCTGCGCAACGCCGCGGCCAGGTCGGCGATCGACGCGTAGGAGGTGTCGTCGGCGTCGACGCGGCCGGGCAGCCGGGTCGTGACCTCCTGGAGCACCCACGTGTTGCCGTCCGGGTCGGCGAGCTCCGCACGCGTCACGTAGCTGCGCCGTTCGGGATCCGGGCCGTCGTGGTCGCCGTGGAAGAGCGGGCCGACGTCGATCCCGGCCGCCAGCAACGCCTCGTGCGTCTCGACGACGTCCGACACGACCAGGAAGTGCCTGCCCGAACCGGGTTCGGCGGTGGTGACGCCCTCGCCGAAGTGGATGGACGCGTTCGAGCCGTGCGGGGTGAACTGCACGACCGACGACGGGGTGACGTCCTGGCGCCAGCCGAGGCGGCGGTAGAACTCCGCCGCCCGCTCCACGTCGGTCACGGGCAGGACGGTGACCTCGAGCTTCATGTCGATCTCGGTCAGGTCCCGCATCACACACGCCCCGGCAGGCGCGTCGTGACTTCCTGGAGCACCCAGCCGTTGCCGTCCGGGTCGCTGAACGACGCGAACGAGCCGTAGCTCGGCCGGCCGGGCGCGGGTCCGTCCACCCGCGCCTCGGTGCCCGCGTGGTGGAAGACGCCGGTCTTGTCGTGGAAGACCTCGCTGACCTGCACACCTCGTGCCAGCAGGTCCTCGCGGGCGGCGACGACGTCGTCCACGACCAGGTGCAGGCCCTCGGTGCTGCCGGGTGCCGCAGTCGTCACACCGGTGCCGAAGATGATCGACGCGGGCGATCCGGGCGGCGTGAGCTGCACGAGGCGGTAGCCCTCGCCGTCGGCGAACTCGGCGTCGAACCGCCAGCCGAGCGCCCGGTAGAAGTGCACCGCCCGGTCGACGTCGCTCACCGGGACGACGGCCACCTCGAGCTTGAAGTCCATCTCGATCCATCTCCTCTGTTGTCGATGACTCGAGGTTGCTCCCGCACGGGGTCGCTTCGAACCCGTGGAACACCCTGGTCACCCCCTGGCCCGTACGCTCGGACCCGTGTCGGACGATCTCCTGGGCAGGCGCGCCGAGGGCGAGAAGCTGGACCGGTTGCTCGCCCGGGCCCGGTCCGGTGCAGGTCAGGTGCTGGTCCTGCGCGGCGAGGCCGGGATCGGCAAGACCGCGCTGCTCGACCACGTGTCGGCGCGGGCCGCCGGGTTCCGCGTCGCTCGGGCGGCGGGCGTGGAGTCGGAGAGCGGGTTCCCGTACGCGGGGCTGCACCAGCTGTGCGTGCCGTTCCTCGACCGGCTGGACCGGCTGCCCGCCCCTCAGCGCGAAGCCCTCGGGACGGCGTTCGGCCTGGCCTCCGGGCCACGGCCGACGCGGTTCATGGTGGGCCTGGCGGTGCTGACGCTGCTCGCGGAGGTCGCCGACGAGCAGCCGCTGGTGTGCCTGGTCGACGACGCCCAGTGGCTCGACTCGATGTCGTCGGCGGTGCTCGGGTTCGTCGCCCGGCGGCTGCTGGCCGAGCGGATCGCGCTGTTCTTCGTGCTGCGCGAGGGCAACGACTACCTCGACGGCCTGCCGGAGCTCCTCGTGCGCGGCCTGGACGACGCCGACGCGCGGGAGTTGCTGCGGTCGGTGGTCCAGGGCCCGGTGGACGGCCGGGTGCGCGACCGGATCGTCGCCGAGGCCCGCGGCAACCCGCTCGCGCTGCTGGAGCTGCCCCGCGCGTGGACCGCGGCCGAACTGGTCGACGGACTGGACGCCGAGCCGCTGACCAGCAGGATCGAGGCGGGTTTCGTCAGCAGGCTCGCGCCGCTGCCCGCCGACGCGCGACTGCTGATGCTCATCGCCGCCGCCGAACCGCTCGGGGACGCGACGCTGCTGTGGCAGGCCGCCGGTCTGCTCGGGCTGGGCGCGGACCCCGCGGCCGCCGCCCTGGAGACGGGCCTGATCGAGCTCGGTGCCCGCGTGCGGTTCCGGCACCCGCTGGTGCGTTCCGCCGTGTACCGCTCGTCGTCCACTTCGGACCGCCTGCGCGTGCACCGGGCGCTGGCCGACGTGACGGACGTGGCCGTCGACCCCGACCGCCGTGCGTGGCACCGCGCCCAGGCCACCGCCGCACCGGACGAGGAGGTCGCGGCCGCGCTGGAGAACACGGCGTCCCGCGCCCGGGCCCGCGGTGGTCTGCTGGCCGCCGCCGCGTTCCTCGAACAGGCCGCCGTGCTGACCCCGTCGCCGGGTGCGCGGGCCTCGCGCGAGCTGGCGGCGGCACGGGCCAAGCGCGACGCGGGCGCGTTGGACGCGTCGTTGCGGCTGCTCGACGCGGTCGAGGCCGGTCCGCCCGACGAACGCCGCAGCGCCGAGGTCGAGCACCTGCGCGGGCACATCGCGTTCGATCAACGCCGGGTCACCGACGCCGCGCCGCTGCTGTTCAGCGCGGCCCGCAGGCTGGCGCCGTTCGACGCCGACCTGGCCCGCGAGACGCACCTGCAGGCCCTGTCCGCCGCGATCTGGGCCGGCGCGCCCCTGGCCGACGCCGCCCGCACCGCTCCCCCGCCCCGCACGCCGCCGTGCGCGCTGGACCTGGTCCTGGAGGCGCTGACCACCCGCATCACCTCGGGCCACGCCGCCGCCGTCCCGCTCCTGCGCGCCGCGCTGGACTCGGTGCGGGCGCTGGAGGTGAGCGCCGACGACGTCAGCAGGGCGCCGTGGCTCTTCGGCAACCGCGCGGGCGGCATCGTGGCGAGCGAGATGTGGGACTTCGACACGCGCCGGGCGTTCGCGCGGCAGCAGGTCAGCCTGTCCCGCGACGCCGGCGCGCTGGTGCAGCTCCAGTTCGCGCTGAACTTCCTGGCGGACAACGAGCTCCTCGCCGGGGACGCCGCCGCCGCGCAGGCGTCGATCGAGGAGGACGAGCGGATCTCCGAGGTCACCGGCACCCCGTCCGTCGGCTACGCCGTGCTGCTCCAGGCCGCCTACCGGGGTGAGGACCGGTTCACCGAGGCCCGGTCGGCGGCCGCGGCGGCCGGCCAGGGGCGGTTGGTCGTGATCTGCGACTGGGTCGCGGCGATCCTCCACAACGGACAGGGCCGCCACGACCTGGCGCGGGACGCGGCGTCGCGCGTGTTCTCCTCCGATCCCCTCGTCTACGGCTGCCTGGCCGCCTCGGAACTGGCGGAGGCGGCGTCCCGCGTCGGCGACTCCGAGCTCGTCTCCCTTGCCCTGAAACGATCTGCCGAGTGGGTCGACACCGACTGGTCGTCGGGCTTGCGGGCGCGACTGCGGGCGTTGAACGGTTCTCCAGAGGGTTTCCGCGAGTCGATCGCGTGCTTCGAGCGGACGTCGCTGAAGCCCGAGCTCGCCCGGTCGCACCTGCTGTTCGGCGAGTGGCTGCGCCGCGAGGGCCGGCGCGTCGAGGCCCGCGAGCACCTCCGCACGGCACACGAGATGTTGCTGTCGTGCGGGATGACGGCCTTCGCCGATCGCGCGCTGCGGGAGCTGCACGCGACCGGCGAGACGGCACGCAAGCGCACCGCCGAGCCGACCGACGAACTGACGGCGCAGGAGTACCAGATCGCGCGGCTGGCGCGGGAGGGGTACTCGAACCCGGAGATCGGGACGCGCCTGTTCATCAGCCCGCGCACGGTGGAATGGCACCTGCGCAAGGTGTTCGGGAAGGTCGGGGTGACCTCGCGGCGGCAGTTGCGCGACGCGAAGTTCTAGTGGTGTGGCTCGGAACGTCGCCGGGGGAATGCGCGGTCAGACGGGCGCATCGTGGTGCCGCCCCCACGTCCTCATACTGGACGTATGGGGGCGTGGGGGCGGTGCCGCGAGGTGTCCTGCTGAGCGTGGATTACCTCGCCGGCGTTCCGAGTCGCGCCGCTAGTTCCCGGCGGCGAACCAGTCCTCCAGGCTGGTCGGTTGCAGCTGCGCGCCCTCGTTCGGCACGAGCTGCTTGCCCGTCAGCGACGTCCCGAAGTACTCGGCCTCCGGATCGCCGACGACCTCGCGCTCGTCCTCGCGCCGCGCCAGAACGGTCCGGATCCAGCCGTCCATCGTGAACTCTTCCGGCCCACCGATCTCCAGCACACCACCGACCGGCGCGGTGGCGGCCGTCCGCGCCACCACCGCGGCGACGTCGGACGCCGCGACCGGCTGCACCCCGCCGTGCGGGAGGCGCACCACGCCGTCGGCGGTCGCCGAGTTCGCTATCGCGCCCGCGAACTCGAAGAACTGGGTGGCGCGGATGATCGAGTACGTGAGCCCGGACTCGCGGATGAGTTCCTCCTGCGCCACCTTGGCCCGCAGGTAGCCGGACTCGGGCAGCTCGTCCGCGCCGACGATCGACAGGGCGACGTAGTGGCCGACGCCGGCTTCCGCGGCGGCCCTGGTCAGGTTGGTGGTGGCGGTGGTGAAGAAGTCCAGGACGTCGTCGTCGGCGAACGACGGCGAGTTCGACACGTCGACGAGCACGTCGGCGCCCTGCAGCACTTCCTTCACGCCTTCGCCGGTCACCGTGTTCACGCCGCTGTTCGGGGACGCGGGCACGGCGTCGTGGCCGTGCTCGCCGAGCCGCCGCACGACCTGGCTGCCGATCAACCCGGTGCCGCCGATGACAACGATCCTCATGGGGTCCGTCCTTCTCGCGTGCACCCGCGCCCGTCGCGGGTGTTCACGAGCTGAGACCGGACAGCCCGCCGGTTTGTGACAGCTCTACCGGAACGCGCCCAGCTTCGAGGGGTTGACCAGCCACATCACCTGGTCGATGCCCTCGCTGGACGCCGTCACGGTGATCACCGCGCAGGTGCCGGAGTCGGTGCGCAGGCGGACCGCCCACTGGCCGTTCGCCTCGACGTACGAGACCTCGGCGCCCTGCCAGAAGCCCGGCGCCCAGGCCGCGAAGATCTTCGCCAGCGCCGCCGCGCCGAACAGCGGCCTGCCCGCCGCCCGCACCGCGCCGTTGCTGTCGGAGTAGCTGACGACGTCCTGGGCGAACAGCTCCTCCAGGGCGGCCAGGTCGCCCGCCTGCGCGGCCGCCACGAACGCCTCCAGCAGTTTGCGCTGGTCAGCTCGTTCGACGGGGGCGCGGCGCCCGTCCGCCAGGTGCTTGCGGGCCCGGCTGACCAGCTGGCGAGTGGCGGCCTCGCTGGTCTGCACGATCTCGGCGATCTCCCGATAGGGGTAGTCGAACGCCTCGCGCAGCACGTACGCGGCCCGTTCGGTCGGCGTCAGCTTCTCCAGCAGCAACAGCACCGCGAGCTCCAGCACCGCGCCCCGTTCGGCACCGACCTGCGGGTCCGCGGCGGTGTCGACGGGTTCGGGCAGCCACGGGCCGACGTAGGTCTCGCGCCGGGCGCGGGCCGTCTGCGACTCGGTGATCGCGAGCCGGGTGACCGCCGTCGCCAGGTACGCCTCGGGGTGGCGCACGGCGGCGCGGTCGGCGAGCTGCCAGCGCAGCCAGACCTCCTGCACCAGGTCCTCGGCGTCGGCCACGCCGCCGGTCATGCGGTAGGCGATGCCGAACAGCCTCGGCCGGGCCGCCGCGAACACCGACTCGGCCTGGTCGAGAGAGGTCATGCCGCCACGGTATCGGCGTCGCGGGGAATCCGGGTGCGTGGGATCCACCCGAAGCCCAGACTGGGCGGCGTGACCCGACCAGAACCTCCCCTGACCGGCGGCGAGCGCGAGACCCTGCGCGCGTTCCTCGACTTCCACCGCGCCACGCTCGCGATGAAGTGCGAGGGCCTGTCCGACGACGACCTGCGCCGCCGTTCGATGCCGCCGTCCACGCTCACGCTGCTCGGCCTGGTCCGGCACATGGCGGAGGTCGAGCGCACCTGGTTCCGGAAGGTCCTCAACGGCGAGGACATCCCGCTCGTGTGGTCCGGCTCCGGCGACTACCAGGTGGCCTACGACGCGTCGGGGTCGAGCCGGTCGGAGGCGTTCGCCGCGTGGGAGGCCGAGGTCGAGCACTCGCGCCGGATCGAACGCGAGGCCGAGTCGCTCGACGTCACGGCCTACCAGCCGCGCTGGGAAGCCCACGTGTCGCTCCGGCTGGTCATGCACCACCTGTGCCACGAGTACGCGCGGCACAACGGACACGCGGACTTCCTGCGCGAGGGCGTCGACGGCGTCACCGGCGCCTGAACCGTCCACAGTGGACCTTGCGACGAATCCCGCATCAAACGGGCGTCAGCGGGTATTCCTCCTCACAGCGCCGCACCAGACGGCGGCCCACACCGGGAGGTGACCGTGCTCTTCCACGTGCGCATGGACGTTTCGCTGCCCCACGACCTCGATCCCGGCCGCCGCGCCGAACTGGTCCAGGCCGAGAAGGACCGGACGCTGGAGCTGCAGAACCTGGGCGTGTGGGTGCACCTGTGGCGGATTGCGGGGCTCAGCAGCAGCATCAGCGTCTTCGACGTGCCGTCGAACGACGAGCTGCACGCGTTCCTGTCCTCGTTGCCGTTGTGGGAGTTCACGCGCGTCGAGGTGACGCCACTGGCGACGCACTCCTCGGACGTCGCGGCCCAGCCGTGAGACGGCCTATGAAACGGTTCTGACAAACCGGTTGCGGCGCCGGGAGAATCCGGAGATCCACAGAAACGGAGCTCCAGTGATCCCGCACCACGTGATCGACGGCCCGCACGACGCGGAAGTCCTCGTGCTCGGCTCGTCGATCGGCACCGGCCTCGGCCTCTTCGACGCGCAGGTGGCCGGACTCGCCGACCGCCTGCGGGTGGTCCGGTTCGACCTGCCCGGCCACGGCCGTTCCCCCGCCTCCCCCGGCCCGTACACGGTCGCCGGGCTCGCCGCCGGTGTGGTGGAGCTGCTCGACTCGCTGGACGTCGAGCGCTGCCACTACCTGGGCGTCTCGCTCGGCGGCGCGATCGGGCAGTGGCTGGCGCTGCACCACGCCGAGCGGCTGGCCACGCTCACGGTGTGCGCGACCGCCGCCCGGTTCGCCGACCCGGCGCAGTGGCCCGCGCGGGCGGCGTCGGTCCGCGAGCAGGGCACCGAGCCGATCGTGCCGTCCAGGACCGGCACCTGGTTCACGCACGGGTTCGCGGCCCGGCGGCCCGCGGAGGCCGAACGGCTGCTCGCCATGCTGCGCGCCACCGCGCCCGAGGGGTACGCGGGCTGCTGCGAGGCGATCGGCACGTTCGACACCCGCGCGGAGCTGGGCCGGGTCACCGTGCCGACGCTCGTCCTGGCGGGCGCCGACGACCCCGCCACGCCGCCGGAGACCGTGCGCTTCATCGCGGACGCGATCCCCGGCGCGCGGTTCGAGGTCGTGCCCGATGCCGCGCACCTGCTCACCGCCGAGCAGCCGGAGGTCGTGAACGCCCTCGTCGCGGACCACCTGGCGCGGCACCCGGTCGGCTGACCACCGGCCCCGGAGCGATCAGCGGGCGGCCGAAGCCCGGTGGTGCAGCGGAGCCGTGATCTTCCACGTGAACTGCGGGCCGCCGAGGTGCCGCACGCCCTCCCCCGGCGGCACCCACTGCCCGCCGGCCAGGTGGAAGCTCTGCGTGTTCACGCCCACGACCGCGCCGCCGCTGATCCTCGGGCCGCCGCTGGCGCCGCCGCCCATGTCGCACGGCACGCCCCACTGGTTCTCCTCCGGCGGAGACTCCGGGTAGCCGGGGTTGCGGGCCGGGACGCCCCAGCACCGCGCCAGCCGTTGACCGGTGAACTCCGGCCGGCCCTGGTGGCCCGGCTGACCGGCCGCGCGGGGGTAGCCGTACTCGTGCGCCGGCCGGTCGCCGGGCCTGCCGAACGCGATGGGCTCGGCCGCGTCCGACGGCCGGTCCAGCACGAGGAACGCCTGGTCGTGCTCGGACTGCTGGTCGTCGGTGATCCAGGTCCGGTCCACCAGGGCCTGGCGCACCGCGAACTGCCCGAACGGCCGGGCGCCGTCGCGGAACCCCGGCACGAAGAGCAGCTTGGTGTGCCACCGCGGGTCCTGGCCGATCAGGTTCGCCGTGTGCACGCAATGCCCGCCGGTCACCGCCGTGCGCCGGTTCGCGCTCGCGACGACCGTCGCCGTGCAACTGGAGTCCTCGCCGTCGCGGTCGACGAAGAACAGCCGTCCGATCGTGCGGCTGACCGGTCCGGGAGCGCCGGTCGGGTCGTTCACCTCGGGGGTGCCGGGCGGGGCGGACGGGCCGGTCGGCATCGCCGCGATCCGTTCCGGGGTCCAGTAGGCGGTCACGCCGGCCGTGTCGAGGTCGTGCACGACGACGTCGGACGGGGACGCCGCCGCCGTTCCCGGCACGCCGAGGAGCAGCAGGACAACCACGCTGAGTGTTCGCATGCCGTGACCGTGGCAGCCAGTTGTGAGGATCTTGTTCGGATGAGGTCCTCATCCCGTGCGGCGGCCGGGGCACTGGCTATGTTGCGGCGCATGGGCATGTGCGTGCTGGTGGCCGAGGACAACGTGATGCAGGCCGACATGCTCGGCAGATACCTGCGTCAGGAGGGCTACCGGGTGCGGATCGTCCACGACGGCACCACCGCGCTCGACGAGGTCCGCCGCGACCCGCCCGACCTGCTGCTCCTCGACGTGATGATGCCCGGGATGGACGGGCTGGAGGTCGTGCGCGCGTTACGCAACGAGTCGGACGTCCCGGTGCTCATGCTCACCGCCAGGTCCACGGAGGACGACCTGCTGCACGGCCTCGACCTCGGCGCCGACGACTACGTCACCAAGCCCTACAGCCCGCGTGAACTGATGGCGCGCGTGCGCACCTTGCTCCGGCGCGTCCACCGCACCGGTGCGGACGGCGGCATCGCGCTCGGGGAGCTGAGGATCGACCCCGACCGGCACGAGGTGCGCGTGCGGGGCGGCGCGGTCGAGTGCACCGCGTCGGAGTTCCGCGTCCTGCACACGATGGCGGCGAGTCCCGGCCGCGTGTTCAGCCGCGCGCAGCTGCTCAACGCGGTGCACGGGCTCGACGGGTACATCACCGCCCGCACGATCGACGCGCACGTCATGAACCTGCGCAAGAAGATCGAGCGGGAACCGCGCAGGCCCGCGTACCTGCTGACCGTGCACGGCGTCGGCTACAAGCTGGTGGACGGGTCCGGTGCATAGCGTCCTGGCGCGGCTGCTGGCGGCGTCGGCGCTGGTCGCGGTCTGCTCGATCACCGCGACCGCCTGGCTCGCCGCGCAGAGCACGTCCACGTCGATCCGGCAGGAGCTCGGCAACGCGCTCGCGGGCGACACCGCCACCTACCGCTCGCTGGTCACCTTCGCCGTCGAGCACCGCGACTGGACCGGCCTCGCGTTGCCGCGGACCGACCGCCGGCTAATCCTCACCACGGCCGACCGGAGGGTCATCGCCGACACCGGCGCGCACCTCGACCCCGGCCAGCTGCCCGCCGTGCCGTCCGCGGTGATCGACCCCCTCGAACTGGACCTCGCCCAGGCGCAGGACGCGCCCGCCGACCGGATCGACGCGCGGATCGCCGGGCCGTTCCAGCTCACCGACCGCGAGAAGGGCAGCCTCGCGCTGGACGCCGAGCTGTACGCGGTCCGCTGCCAGGGCGCCGCGCAGGCCGCGGAGCCGCGGACGACCGCCTGGGGCCGTCCGATCGTCACCGTGGACAGGACGGGACCCGCGCCCACGTCCGCCGCGTGCACCGAGGTCCAGGACCGGCTGAGCACGCTCACCCTCGGCGAGTCCGCCGCGTTCAACGACCTCGCCGTCCTGTTCGACACCTGTCTGAGCCAGCGCGGCCTCCCCGCCGAGCAGCTCAGGATGAACGCGTCCTGGCAGCCCGTCGCGTCCAGCACCGAATGCCTCGCCAACGCGCGCCGGACGCAGCTGCGGCCGTACGTGGCGCCGCCCGCGCTGCTGTTCGTCACGGACGCCGCCGGGCGGACCACCCAGGCGACCGTGGTGAGGTTCGACGTCGGCAGGGTCGCGCTGGTCGCGGCGGTCGTGCTGGTGCTGACCGTCGGGGTGAGCCTGGTGGTGGCGCTGCGCATGACCAGGCCGTTGCGCACGCTCACCGCCGCGGCCGAACGCATGCAGCACGGCGACGACGCCCGCGTCGACATCTCCTCCCGCAGCGAGATCGGGCAGCTCGCGCGGGCGTTCAACGACATGGCCGCGCACCGGGCCCGCATCGACGCCCAGCGCAGGGCGATGACCAGCGACATCTCGCACGAGCTGCGCAACCCGCTCGGCACGATCCGCAGCTGGCTCGAAGGCGCGCGCGACGGCGTGGTCGAGCTGGACCGCCCGACGCTGGACTCGTTGCTCGACGAGGCGCTGGTGCTGCAAAGGCTGATCGACGACCTGCAGGACCTCGCGCTGGCCGACGCGGACGAGCTGCGCCTGCACCCCGAGCCCGTCGACCTGCGGGAGCTGTCCGACCAGCTCGTCGCCGCACATCCCGGGCTCGTCGCGGAGGGTGGCGGGGTCGTGCACGCGGATCCCGTGCGGTTGCGGCAAGTTCTGACCAACCTCGTCACGAACGCGTTCCGCTACACGCCTTCCGGCGGCACGGTCCGCTTGCTCTGCTCCGACGGCCGGATCACGGTGAGCGACACGGGTTCCGGCATCTCCGAGGACGACCTGCCGCACGTGTTCGACAGGTTCTGGCGCGCGGACCGCTCCCGCACGCGCGACACCGGCGGCAGCGGGCTCGGCCTCGCGATCGTCCACGCGCTGGTGAAAGCCCACAACGGCACGATCACCGTCGAAAGCGCGGTGGGACGCGGGACGACGTTCACGATCACACTCCCGGCACGCTGAGCGCACATCTTCCGCACAACTCCTCGGCAGCATCGCCGCCATGAGATCCAAGCTGGTGATCGGCGCGGTGCTGCTGCTGTCGGCGTGCGGTCAAGCCGCGCCACCGCCCTCGAACGTCGCGTCCCTGCAGTCCTCCGAGGCCGTCGCGCCGTCGTCGGTCACGAAGCCGCCGGACGGTGACCAGCCGCGGCTGCGCATGGACATGACCGCGGAGGAGAAACAGCGGCTGTACGACGCGCACACCGCCTGTCTCGCCGAGAAGGACCCGAACGCGACGACGCACGGCAACGTTCCCGCCCCGGCGAGCCGCAGGCAGTACAGCGACGAGGCGTGGAAGGCGTGCGCGAAGACGTGGCCGCTGCCGCCGTGGGAGATGGACTCCGCCAACCCGGCGTTCGCCGACAACTGGCACAAGAACGTCCAGTGCCTCAACAGCCGCGGCATGAAGGTGATCGAGACCGAACCCGGCAGCTGGACCTACGACGGCGAGCAGACCCTGCCGGAGGAGCAGCGCCGCAAGATCGAGGAGGACTGCGAGCAGGAGGTCTTCGGCGGGGGTCGCAAGTGAGACGGTGGCTCGTCGCCGGTGCCGTCGTTCTCGTCGCGGTAGCAGGGGTGTCGGCGTTCACGTGGACGCGTCGCGCGCCCGCCGAGCCCGCGCCACCCCCGGCACCTCGGACCGTCGCCGTGGTCAAGACCGACCTGACCGACGTGCGGGAGTTCAAGGCGGTGCTGGGGTTCGGCGCGGCGCAGCAGGTGACCGGACGGCGGGCGGGCACGCTCACCTGGCTGCCCGCTCCCGGCACCGTCCTCGACCGCGGCCACGCCCTGTACAAAGTGGACAACCGGCCGGTGTGGCTGTTCTTCGGTGACATCCCGTTGTGGCGCAAGCTCGACGCACCGGGCCTGAGGGGACCGGACGTGAAGATCGTGAAGGACAACCTGGGTGCGTTGGGCTACCGGCTCGGCGGTGCCGCCGACGAGCTGACGCCCGCCACCGTCGACGCCGTCAAGCGCTGGCAGAAGGCCCAGAAGGTCGACCAGACCGGTGTGGTGGAACCGGGTGACGTCGTGGTGCTGTCCGGCAAGGTGCGCGTCGAGGCCGTGACGGCGGAGCTGTCGGCGTCCGGCGAGGGCCCGCTGATGACGGTGACCGCGACGGGCAAGGCCGTCGCCGCCTCCGTCGAGGCGCGACAGGCCGAGGTGTTCTCGAAGGGCTCGAAGGTGGTGGTCGTGCTGCCCAATGGCACAGAGGCACCCGGAACCGTGCGCTCGGTCAGCTCCGAGGTCAAGGCGGAGAAGAACAGCAGCGGCGAGGAGGTGCCGTCGATCGCCGTCGACATCGGCCTGGACGGCGAGGCGGGCCTCGATTCCGGCCCGGTGCGCGTCCGGCTCACCACCACCGCGCGCCAGGGCGTGCTGGCCGTGCCGGTGACGGCGCTGCTGGCGTTGCGCGAGGGCGGTTACGCGGTGCAGACCGCGTCCGGCGGGCTCGTGGCGGTCAAGACGGGCCTCTTCGCCGGCGGGCTGGTCGAGATCAGCGGCGGCGGGGTGGCCGAGGGCCTCCAGGTGGTGACGACGTCGTGACACCGGTGCTGCGAGTCGTCGACGCCGTCAAGGAGTACGCGGGCGACGTCCGCGCGTTGGACGGCGTCTCGCTGACCCTGCACGAGGGTGAGGCGGTGGCGATCGTCGGCCCGTCGGGCTCGGGCAAGTCGACGCTGCTCCACCTGCTCGGCACGCTGGACCGCCCGTCGAGCGGCGCCGTGGTGCTGGACGGGCACGACGTCGCCGCGCTGTCCGACCGGCGGCTGTCGGCGTTGCGGGGGCGGCGGATCGGGTTCGTGTTCCAGCAGTTCCACCTCGCCGACGGCCTGACGGCGCTCGACAACGTGGCGACCGGCCTGCTGTACGCGGGCGTCAAACGCAAGTGGCGCAAGGCGATGGCGACGGAGGCGTTGACGCGAGTCGGTCTGGGCCATCGGCTGGAGCACCGCCCGCACGAGCTCTCCGGCGGCGAACGCCAACGCGTCGCCATCGCCCGCGCCGTCGTGCACCGACCGGCACTGCTCCTGGCCGACGAACCGACCGGCGCGCTGGACACGGCGACCGGGCACGTGGTGCTGGACCTGTTGCTGGACCTGAACCGCGAGGGCACGACGCTCGCCGTGATCACTCACGACCGCGAGGTGGCGGCACGGCTGCCGCGACAGGTGGAACTCAGGGACGGCCGCATCCGCGCGGAGGTGGTGGTGTGAGCGCCCAGCCCACCAGGATCGGTCCGGCGGACCTCCTGCTCTTCGGTCTCTCCCCTCTCCGCACCCGCCCCCTGCGCGCCGTCCTCTCCGCGCTCGGCATCTCCCTCGGCATCGCGACCCTGGTCGTCGTCACCGGCATCCCCGCCTCCAGCCGCGCCGCCCTGATGGAGGAGTTCGCCGCCCTCGGCACCAACCTCCTGCGCGCCGAGGCCGCCCCCGGCGCGCACGGCGAACCCGCGTCCCTCCCACCGGACTCGGTCGCCATGGTCGAGCGCATCGGCCCCGTCGACAGGGTCAGCGCGGTCGCGAACACCCACGCCGTGGTCCGGCGGTCCGACCTCGTGCCGGAGTCGGAGACGTCCGGCCTGACCGTCCTGGCCACCGAGCTCTCCCTGCCGGACACGATCAACGCCCGCGTCCGCACCGGCACGTTCCTCACCGAGGCCACCGAACGCTTCCCGACGGTCGTGCTCGGCGACGTGGCCGCGACGCGGCTGGGCGTCACCGAGCCCGGCACGCAGGTCCGGATCGACGACACGTGGTTCACGGTGATCGGAGTCCTCGGTCCGGTGCCGCTCGCGCCGGAGGTCGAACGGTCCGCGCTCGTGGGCTGGGAGGCCGCGCGACAGCTCGGCTTCGACCAACGCCCCACCGTGCTCTACCTGAGGGCGCAGGAGGCCGCGATCGACGACGTCCGCGCGGTGCTGCCGCAGACCGCGCACCCGCAACAGCCGTCGCAGGTGCGGGTGAGCCGCCCGTCCGACGCCCTGACCGCCAAACGCCTCACCGAGAACACCTTCTCGGCGCTGGTGCTGGGCCTGGCCGGGGTGGCGTTGCTCGTCGGCGGCATCGGCGTGGCGAACACGATGGTGATCTCCGTGCTCGAACGCAAGCGCGAGATCGGCCTGCGCCGGGCCCTCGGCGCCCACCGCGGTCACGTCCGCACGCAGTTCCTCACGGAGTCGGTCGTGCTGTGCGCGCTCGGCGGGGTGGCCGGGGTGCTGCTCGGGCTGGCGGGGACGGCCGGGTACGCCCTCGCGCACGGCTGGCCCGCGGTGGTGCCGGCCGGGATCGTCCTGGCGGGGCTGGGTTCCGCCGTGGTCACCGGGGTGGTCGCGGGCGTGTACCCGGCCGTCAGAGCGTCGCGGCTCACACCGACGGAGGCGCTCGCCGCGCCGTGACAACCGGGAGAGCCCAGGCGCTTTCACCTGGCCTGGACGGGAGAATGAGGACGTGGCGAGCTACGAGGTGTCCGTGCCTGTCTACTTCCAGCGCTTCTACCTGGGCAACTACCCGAACCGCTTGGAAGACAGCCCTGTCGAGAAGTACGACTTCGAGCCGCTCGCGGTGTCGGCGGGCGACGGGATCGGGCTCAACAGCATCACCAGCAACCACACAGCGCACGTGACTCTCGACGTCTTCGACGCCGCGGCCGACGTGCCGGAGGTGGTGCGTGAGCGACAACCGCAGCACTGGTTCATCAGCTCGGCGCGGGAGATCGCGTTGACCGACACCGAAGGCGGTCCGGCGCTGGTGCTGCCGGCTCTCCCCGCCGGTCGCGTGGTGTGCGCCGTCAGCTGCACCGGACGCGACGAGGCCTACGCGGCTCGGCATCACCAGCACCAGGACGACGTGCGCGATGTGGAGCGGTGGCACATCGCGGTGTGGCCGGACATCGCAGGCGCACCGGCACCGGATGCGACCGAGCCGCGCTGAAGGGTCCGCACCCAAGCGGTCAGGGCGTCGCGGCTCACACCGACGGAGGCGCTCGCCGCGCCGTGACACTCGGAAGCGCGCCGGAACGTCGAGCGGCGAACCGGCCGGCTGTTCAACTTTTCGCCCGCGCGCAGCGTCGAAGTGCTGTAATAGTTCCACTTCCAGGGGGAAACAATGGAACACTTCAGACCTGTGCGCGGGGTCGGTCTCGCGGCATCGGTGCTCCTCGGTCTGGCAGCACTGGGCAACGTCGCCGAGGCCGCCGCCGACTGGCTCACCTACACCACCGTCCGCGACTTCCGCGCCGGCACCGCCACACGGGCCGACCTCGGAACGTTGAGCGCCGTCCGGTCGTTCACCGACCTGCCGTTCACGATGATCACCGTCGCCGCGGTCGTCGTGTTCGTCGTCTGGACCTATCGGGCGCGCGTCAACGCCGAGCGCCTTGCTCCCGCGGGCGAGCACCGGCTCGCCCGCGTCTGGGCGGGACTCGGCTGGTTCGTGCCCGTCGTGAGCCTCTGGTTCCCCAAGGTCGTCCTCGACGACGTCTGGCGCGCCAGCGACCCGGAGTCGCACGGTCTCCCCCTCCAGGAACGGCCGCATCCCGTCCTGGTCACCCGGTGGTGGATCACCTACCTGCTGACGTGGTTCCTCGACCTGGTGTACTTCACCTACTACGACAACGGCGAGCTCTCCACGGGCTCGTTCCTGACGGCAGCCGTCGTCACCACGATGTGCGCCGGCGTCGGGATCGTCAGCGCCGTCCTGGCCGTCCAGGTCGTCCGCCGGATCTCCGACTTCCAGAGCACGCCGCTCAGTCCTCTTCGGACCGAACCGGCGCCGGGTTAACATCTGTCCCATGTCGGACGTCGGCGTGCTCTCCGCGCACCTGCTCTCGGTGTTCCAGAAGGAGCTCTTCGCGCGCCTCGCCGCGGCGGGCCACGAGCAGCTGCGCCCGCGGCACGGTGCCGTCATGGCCTACATCGGCCGTGACGGCTCCCGCGCCAGTGAGCTGTCCGAGCGGTCCGGGCAGCACAAGCAGGTCATCGGCACGCTGATCGACGAGCTGGAGCGCCTCGGGTACGTGACGAGGCAGCCGGATCCCGCCGACCGGCGCGCGAAGCTCGTCGTGCCGACCGAGTCCGGTCTCGACCAGATGGTCCAGGCGCGGCGGATCATCGCCGACATCGAGGCGGGGTTCGCCCGTCAGGTCGGCGAGGAGCGGTTCGCCGCGTTCAAGGCCGTGTTCGAGGAGATCACCCGGCGATCGTGATCTCGTCGCGGTGCGCCGCGAGGAAGTCCTTCAGCGTCAACCACGACGGCACGATCTCGCGCGTCCGCACGGTGTCGCGGCGCGGCAGGATGTGGTGGGAGAACTCGCTGTAGTACTGGAACATGTTGCCCAGCTCCTCCGCCGCGGGGAAGCCGAGCGCGCGGAAGTCGTTGTGGGACATGGGCTCGTACTCGACCGGTTCGCCCAGCACCTCGGCGAACGCCTGCGCGACCTGCTCGCCGGTGAGGTGCTCGGTGCCGAGGCCGATCGTCCGCCCGATGGTCTCCGGCCGCTGGAAGAAGCTCAGCACCGCCTTGCCGATGTCCTCGCCGGCGATGCCGGAGATCTTGCTCGTGCCCATCGGCAGCGACAGGGTCAGCACGCCGTCGGTGCCGCGCCGGAGCTGGTCGTGCAGCAGGTTGTTCCAGTAGAACGACATGCGCACGTACGTCGTCGGCAGGCCGGCCTCCGCGAACACCGCGTCGGCCTCGCCTCCCTTCACGTCGAAGTGCGGCACCTTGTACTTCCCGTCGAGCGTCGGCATGCGGTCGTCGTCGAGCGGGATCACCTCGCGGGTGTCCTCCAGCGTCGACCACACGACGTGCCGCAGCCCGTCCGCGGCGGTGACGAGGTTGCGGACCTCCTCCATCTCCTTGGCCGCCGACAGGTGCGTGAAGAACGGCGTCACCAGGTACGCGCCGTAGGCCCCGGAGAACGCCTTGCGCAGGCTGTCCACGTCGTAGAGGTCCGCCGCGACGACCTCGGCGCCCAGCGCGGCGAGCTTCCGCGCCGCCGCCGACTCGGTGCTGCGGGTGAGTGCGCGCACCGCGAACCCACCGTCGGCCAGCAGCGCCCGCGCCACCGCCCCGCCCTGCTCGCCGGTCGCACCCACCACAGCGATGATCTTCTTCTCGGTCATGCCACCACCATATAGTCATGATTAGTGACCATCAAGTTGAGTGACCAACGCGACTCAGGTGCCGAACCGGCTCCGCGCCGCCTCGATCTCACCCAGGTACCGCGTCGTCCACTGGCACATCGCGTCCACCGTGGCCCGCAGCGCCTGACCCGGCTCGGTCAGCGTGTAGTCGACGCGCGGCGGCACCGTCGGGTGCACGACGCGGTCCACCAGGCCGTTGCGCTCCAGCAGGCGCAGGTTCTGGGTCAGCATCTTGTGGCTGATGCCGTCGACCTCGGTCTTGAGCTCGGTGAAGCGCTTGGTGGAGTCGCCGATGGTCTCGACGATCAGCAGCGCCCACTTGTTCGCGATGTCGGAGAAGATCTCCCGCGCCAACGAGTCCGCACGGGCCAGATCGCCGCCGAGCTGCTTGCTCACCTCGAGGTTCCTCACTCACGAAAAAGTGCGTTCTTCCAGGTCGAAGCTCACTCTCCTACGGTGACTGAGTAACCGCAAGAGAGGAAGCACCACCGTGGCCGTCACCCTCATCAACGCCGAGGGCCTCCCGCAGGTCGACGTCTACCACCACGTGGCGGTGGCCACCGGATCGAGGACGCTCTACCTCGCCGGCCAGGTCGACTGGAGTGCCGCGCCCGATCTCGCCGGCCAGGTCGAGAACGCCTACGTGAACGTGCACACCGCGCTGAAGGCCGCCGGGGCGTCGTTCCGGGACCTGGCGCGGGTCCGGATCTACGTCGTGGACTGGACGCCCGAGCAGATGCCGGAGCTGATCGAGGGCATCGAGAACGCGATGGCCAGGGTCGGCGAGACCGCGAAGCCGCCGGCCTCGCTGATCGGCGTCGCCGCGCTGGACGTGCCGGAGCACCGGGTCGAGATCGAGGCGGTCGCCGTGCTCGACTGACCGGCAGCTCACCTGCGGGTGCTGATGAACAACGCCAGCCCCGCGGACAACGCGATGGCGGCGCCCACGACGAGCTGGTTGAGCCAGACGGTCGCGTTGCCGCCGTCCTCCCGGACCAGCGCGGCCACGACGAGCCACAGCGCCAGGCCGATCGTGACCTGCCGGACCAGCGGCACGTCCAGCGGCGCCATCGCCCGCACCATGCCGAGCAGCATGATGACGACGGCCAGCCCCATCGACACCCAGTACGGCCGGAAGGCGTGCGACGAGGCGCTGAAGTGCAGGACCGGCGGCGCGGCGATCAGCCACACGCCCGCCAGGAAGGCGGCCACGCCGGCCCGGCTCTCGACAGTTCGTCCGTGAAGATCCCGCACGCGAGCAATTTTCACCTCCAACCGGGCCAAAGGGAACAGTTGTTCGTGCCGGATCTCGTCCCACTAGGGTCTCGGCGGTGATCGAACAGTCCGAGACCAGGGCGGCCTACGACGCCGTGGCCGGTCTCTACGCCGAGCTCTTCAGCGACGTCCTCACGACTCTGCCGATGGAACGCGGGGTGCTGGCCGCGTTCGCCGAGCTGGTCGACGGGCCGGTCGCGGACCTCGGCTGCGGGCCCGGTCACCTGACCGCCCACCTGCGTTCGCTCGGCCTCGACGCGTTCGGCGTCGACCTGTCCCCCGAGATGATCGCCCTGGCCCGGCGCGCGCACCCGGACCTGCGGTTCGACGAGGGCACGATGACCGCGCTCGACGTCGAGGACGCCGTGCTGGGCGGGATTCTCGCGTCGTACTCGTTCATCCACACGCCGCCGCGGGACCTGCCGACGGTCTTCGCGGAGTTCGGCCGCGTCCTGAAACCCGGCGGCCACGCCGTGCTCGGGTTCTTCGCCGGCGACGACCCCGAGCCCGAGCCGTTCGACCACAAGGTCGCACTCGCCTACCGGTGGTCCCCCGACGCGCTGATGACCCTGTTGCGCCAGGCCGGTTTCACCGAGGTCGCGAGGATGCGCCGCGAGCCGCACGAGGGCGAGCGGCCGTTCCACCACATGCACCTGCTGGTGCGCAGGTGATGTGGAGATACCGTGCAGATCCCGTGAAGGTGTTGCGGTAGAACGACTGCGGGCCCGCGGAACAGTTCTACCGTCGGGCATGGACACCGTGGACGTGCTCGTCGTCGGAGCCGGGCTGGCCGGCCTCACCACCGCGCGGCTGCTCGCGGAGGCGGGCCTCGACGTGGCCGTGTGCGAGCGCAGGACGAGCCTGGAGACCGGCATCCGGACGACCGGCATCTTCGTCCGCCGCACGCTGACCGACTACGAGCTGCCGCACCTGGGACCCGCGGTCCGCCGCGTGCTGCTCTACCCGCCGTCGCACCGGGACCCCGTCGAGCTGGTGAGCACGCGCGACGAGTTCCGCGTGGGCGACATGGCCGGCATCTACGCCCGGGCCGTGCGGGACGCCGAACGCGCGGGTGCGCAGGTGCACCTCAACGCCGGCTATCCGTCGAAGGCGACCAGGGCTCGCTTCACGATCGGCGCGGACGGCGCCCGGTCCACTGTCGCGCGCACGCTGGGCCTCGACGTCAACCGGCGGCTGATCACCGGGATCGAGGAGGTCTACCCGGTGCGGACGGGCTCCACGCCGACGTTCCACTGCGTCGTCGACCCGCGTCTCGCTCCCGGTTACATCGCCTGGGTCATCGACGACGGCGAGCACGCGCACGTGGGACTGGCCGGCCGGGCCGACCGCTTCACCGCGCCGCTTCCCCAGCTGCTGCAGAGGTTCCGCGACAGCTTCCCGACACCCGACCCCACCGGTCCGGTCCGCCGTCGTGGCGGTCCCATCCCGGTCGGCGGTCTGCTGCGCCGGATCGCGTCCCCGGACGGCCTGCTGGTCGGCGACGCGGCGGGCGCGGTCTCACCGCTGACGGCCGGCGGGCTCGACCCGTGCATGCGGATGTCCGAGCTCGCGGCGTCGGTGACGTTCGACTACCTGCGCAGCGGCAACAGGTACGTGCTGGAGCACTACGACGGCGCGGCGATGCGCCGCCGGTACCTGCTCCGGTCGCAGTTGCGGCGCGGGGTGTCGCTCATCCGCCGTCCCGGGCTCGCGGAGCTGGCGTTCGGGGCGTTGCGCACGCCGCCCGGAAGGGCTGTGGCGAAACGGATCCTGTTCCACTAGAACGAGCAGGCTGCCACCGGACGTCCCGGCGGCAGCCTGCTCTGGTGACTTCTCCCCTACGGTGCCCAGGGCGAGCTGACGGCCCAGCTCGTGTCCTGGTTGTACGAGGCGGTGTTGTCGTACGCGTGCGCGCCGCCGTTCGAGGCGACCCACACCTCCTCCGCGTAGTGGCGCACCGCGGTCCCGAGCTCGTTGAACGACTCCAGCCGGACGCCGCCGGTGCCCTGCTGCGCGCAGAACGTGGCGTCGCGCCGGAAGACGTCCGTGTTGTCGTTCGAGCCGAGCTGGACGCGGTAGTTCGCGTGCCGCAGGAACTGGCCGGGGAAGTTGCGGGACTCGAGCGAGTAGCAGGTCGGCTCGGCGAACCCGCGGCGGACGACGAACGTGGCGTCCGACTTCGTCACCGCGTCACTCGACGCGGTCACCGCGTCCGTGCGCGCCAGGCCCTCGCGGTGCCGCAGGAAGCGGTCCGTGAAACCGGGCGTGGTGACCTGGAACGACCGGGCCTGGTCCAGCGGCAGCTCCGCACCGCTGCGGAACAACGCGACGCTGATCGCCCACGTCGTGTCCGCCGCGAAGGAGTTGGCCGTGTCCCAGGGGTTCGTGCCGCCCGACCGTGCCAAGTAGACGTTCGAGTTGTAGTGCCGCACGAACGCACCGGGCACGTTGTACGACTCCAGCGCGGTACCGCCGGAGCCTTCCCTGGCGCAGAAGGTGGCATCGCCGCGGAACAGCGCGCTGCCGTCGTTCGCGTCCTTGCGGAGCACGGAGTTGCTGTGCCGCAGGAACTGGCCGGGGAAGTTCCGCGACTCGAACGACAGGCACGACGCGCCGGCGAGGCCCGGCCGCACGAGGAACGTGGCGTCCAGCCGGCCCAGGTCGTCGGTGATCACGTCGGTGCGGGCCGTGCCGCCGGAGTGCCGCAGGTAGCGGTCGGTGTAGCCGGAGGTGGTGACGCGCAACGACACCACGTCGTCCGGTCCCACCGCCGTGCCGCGTGCGATCGCCAGCACCTTGGTGTTGACGTCCCGCACCCGCGACTCGGTCATCTTCAGGATGCGCCGGTCGTAGGTGTAGAAGCCGTTGACCTCGTTCTCCACGTCGTACGGCTCGGTGTAGACCGACGCGGACAGCCCGCGCGTGTGGATCATCCGCGCGACCTGCTTCGCCACCTCCTCATACCTCTTGGTCAGCGACGTCTCGTCCGGGTACAGGGCTCCGTAGGCGAACCCGGCGCCCGGCTGGTACTCGTGACCGGTGACCCGGCGGCCGAGACCGCCGAACTCGCCGAGCACCGCGACCCGGTTGGCGTCAGGGGCGCGGGTCGCCGTCGTGATCTGGTAGTGGTGGTCGTCGATCACGTCGCCGTTGCCGGGGTCGGGGTCCGAGACACAGCAGTTGGCACCGGAGTTGTGGTTGACCAGGCGGGTGTTGTCGATCGACCGCACCAGGTTCACGATCCGGCCGGCGTCGTACTCGCCCCAGCCCTCGTTGAACGGCACCCACTGCACGATCGACGTGATGCCCTTGAGCTGGTCGATGATGCGGCGCAGCTCGGACTCGTAGTTGGCGTGCGAGTTCGGCACGTCGTCGACCGCGTCGACCGAGGGCATGTCCTGCCACACCAGCAGACCGAGCCGGTCGGCGTGGTAGAACCAGCGCGCCGGCTCCACCTTGATGTGCTTGCGGACCATGTTGAAGCCCAGCGCCTTCTGGCGTTCGAGGTCGAACCGCAGGGCCGCGTCGGTCGGCGCGGTGTAGAGGCCGTCCGGCCAGTAGCCCTGGTCGAGCGTGCCCTGCTGGAAGACGAACTTCCCGTTCAGCAACGGCCGCATGACGCCGCCGACCACCGCCTTGCCGAGCGAGCGCATGCCGAAGTAACCGGTGGCGGAGTCGCCGCTGCCCAGCGTGACGCGCAGGTCGTAGAGGAACGGGTCGTCCGGCGACCACAGCCGGGCGTTCGGCACCGGGACCCGCAGCGAGGTGCCGGTGGTGCCGGTCTGCCGGCCGACGACCGCGCCGCCGCTGAGCACCTCGGCCGTGACGCTCTGGCCCGCGGTGCCCTGCACGACCAGGTCGAGCGCGCCCGCGCCGACGTTGGGAGTGGTGTCGAGACGCGTGATGTTGGCCCCGCGCACGGGTTCCAGCCACACGGTCTGCCAGATGCCGGAGGACGCGGTGTACCAGATGCCGCTGGGGCTGCGGCGCTGCTTGCCGATCGGGTACCGGCTGCCGTCGATCGGCGAGCTGACGCCGACGACGATCTCGTTGGTGCCCGCCACGAGCGCGGAGGTGATGTCGAACGAGAACGCGTCGTAGCCGCCGGTGTGCGTGCCGACCTGCCGGCCGTTGACCCAGACGCGCGACTCCCAGGTCACCGCGCCGAAGTTGAGCTTGACGTTCCGCCCGCTCCAGCCGGACGGGACCGTGAAGGTGCGGCGGTAGAACATGTTGTCCTCGTGCCGCTTGATGCCCGACAGCGCGGACTCGATCGGGTACGGCACGAGCACGCCTTCGGCCAGTGGCCTGCCGATGGGCGGGTTGCTGAGGTTCGCCGCACCCGCGAACTCCCAGACACCGTTGAGGTTCTGCCACTCGGGGCGCTGCAGCTGCGGACGGGGGTACTCGGGAAGAGCGTTCGCCGGCGACACCTGGGAGGTCCAGGGGGTCGACAGCGGAGGGGTCTTGGGGACCCACTCCGCCGCCTGCGCCGCTGTCGGTGTGAGGAAGGAGAGTGTGATCAGGGTGGAGACCAATACGCCCAGGACGCGTCTGGTCATGGTTCTCCTATCTGCGCAGTATTCGTTGCAGGACGACGACGATGAGCAGGAACACCCCGCTCACGACGGACTGGTAGTTGCTGTCGAGCGTGCCGATCTGGTTGATGACGTTCTGGATCACCTTGATCAGGCCGACGCCGATCACGGTGCCGAGCACCGTGCCCATGCCGCCGGTCAGCAGCGTGCCGCCGATGACGACGACGGCGATGGCGTCCAGTTCGAGGCCGACGCCGATGACCGTGACGCCCGACTGGAGATAGGCGGCGGTCAGGGCGCCGGCGAGACCCGCCAGCGTGCCGCTCGTCGTGTAGACGAGGACCTTGGTCTTGGCGAGGGGAACGCCCATGAGCCGCGCCGACTGCTCGGCGCCCCCCGTCGCGAACACGTTCTGGCCGAAGCCGGTGCGGTTCAGGACGACCCCGCCGACGACGCAGAGCACGGCCGCGATGAAGATCGGGTAGCCGAAGCCGAACACCGTGCCGCGGCCCAGTTCCACGAACGCGCTGTCGGGCGCGATCTGGTACGTGGTGGCGCCCTCGTCGGTGATGACGAGCAGCAGGCCGCGCGCGAACAGCAGGGACGCCAGGGTGACGATGAACGGCGCCATGTTCGTGCGGGCGATCAGCAGTCCGTTGACCAGGCCGATCAGACCGCAGACCACCAGCGGCAGCAACAACGCGACCAGGAAGCCGTACTGCGACCCCCAGGCCGCGAGCACACCGCCCAAGGCGTAGACGGAGCCCACGGACAGGTCGATGCCGCCGGTGATGATCACGAACGTCATGCCGAGCGCGATCACCGCCAGGAACGAGCCCTGGAGCGCGAGGTCGCGGAGGTTGTCGAGGCTGCCGAAGCGCGGGAACACGAGCCACGACACCGCGACCATGAGCACCAGCGCGACCGCGGCGCCCTGCCGTTGCAGGACCTTCGTCCTCGCGGCCGTCGACTTCGCCACGGCCGGAGCGGGTTCGGTGGTGGTGGTCATCGGCGCTCCCGTGCCACGTACACGGCGGCGATGATGATCGCGGCCTGGATCATCTGCGCGATCGAGTCGGGCAGGTTGTGCTTGATCAGCGTCGCCCTGACGAGCTGCATCAGGACCACGCCGAACACCGTGCCGAGCACCCGGACCTTGCCGCCGGTCAGCGGGGTGCCGCCGACGACGACCGCGGTGATCGCGGACAGCTCCATGAGCATGCCCATGTCGGCGGGGTCGCTGGCGGCGAGCCGGGAGGTGGCGAGGACACCGGCGACGGCCGCGAGCACGCCGCTGATGGCGTAGACACCGATCAGCACCCGGTTCACCGGCAGGCCGGCGAGGGTGGCGGCCCGGCGGTTGCCGCCGACGGCGACGACCTGGCGGCCGAACGTCGTGCGGTTCGTCAGCCCGGCGACCGCCAGCGCCAGCAGGCCCGCGATGAGCACGCTGATCGGGACGCCGGCCACGCTTCCGGTGCCCAGCTCCAGGAACGACCTGTCCTGCAGCTGCACGAGCTGGCCGTTCGCGATCACCAGCGCCAGTCCCCTGCCGCCGACCAGCAGCGCCAGGGTGGCGACGATCGGCTGGATGCCGACCTTGGCGACGAGGAACCCGTTGAACGCCCCTGCCAGCACACCGACCACGAGCGCCATCACGATCGCGACGAGCGGCCCTGCGCCGAGGTAGAGCGGGATGATCGCCGCGGCCAGCGCCATCACGGCACCGACGCTCAGGTCGACGCCCTCGGTGCCGATCACCAGCGCCATGCCGAGCGCGACGATCAGGACCGGCGCGGCCTGCACGAGCTGCGTGGTGAAGTTGCCCACCGTCAGGAAGTTCGACGTGAACACCGCGTTGAAAAGCAGCAGGACGACGACGGCGACGTAGACACCGTTGTCCTGGAGCCAGCGCGTCCTGGCCGCCGTCCTAGTGGCTGTCGACGTGGGTGCCGGAGTGGCTGTCGACGTCATCGTTCACCTCCGATGCGATCGCCGCGAGCACGTGCTCGCGGGTCAGCTGGTCGCCCTCCAGCTCACCGGCGACGGACCCGTCCCGCAGGACGACGAGCCGGTCCGCGCCGTCGAGCAGCTCGTCCAGTTCGGAACTGATCAGCAGCACCGCCAGGCCTTCCCGCGCGAGCTCGTCGATCAGCGCCTGCACCTCGGCCTTGGCGCCGACGTCGAT
>NZ_DASVFL010000240.1:0-36964 GCF_036380075.1 Lentzea sp.
GTGTAGTCGGCGTACTGGACGGGCAACGGCTCCCAGTCCGGCGCCTGTCCCGCCAGCCGGGCGGTGTAGGCGGTGGCGAGGTCGCGGGTCAACGGTCCCCACGACCAGCCGTCGGTGGCGATGTGGTGCATCACGAAGAGCAGCACGTGGTCGCTCGCCGAGACCCGGAAGAGCGTGGGCCGCCACGGGTGTTCGGCGGCCAGGTCGAACTCGTGCCCGGACGCCTCGGCCATCGCGTCCCGCAGGCCCTCGTCGGCGACGGAGACCCGGTCCAGCGCCGGGACGGTGTCCAGCACCAGCTGGTGCGGCTCACCGTCGACCTCGGGGAAGACCGTGCGCAGCGTCTCGTGCCGGTGCGCGACGTCGGCGAGCGCGGACTCGAGCGCGTCCGCGTCGGCCAGACCGCGCAGCCGCAGCGTGAAGGTGGCGTTGTAGAGCGCGCCGGCCGGGTCGAGCCGGTGCAGCAGCCACAACCGCCGCTGGGCGAAGGACAGGGGGCTCACGACGTCTCCTTCTGCAGGGCCCGCGCCCGCAGAGCGGGTCTGGCCTTCTTCGCGAGTACGAGTCGGTCGGCCAGGTCGGCCACGGTGGGTCCGTCGAACACGGTCGCGACGGACAGCTCGGCGTGCAGCTCCCGGCGGATGCGGCCGAGCAGGCGCATCACGAGCAGCGAGTGGCCGCCCAGCCGGAAGAAGTCGTCGTCGATGGACACCGACGGCACACCGAGGACTTCGGCGAACAGCGAGCACAGCGCGCGTTCCCGATCCGTGCGCGGGGCACGGCCGTCGGCCACCACCGCGTCGGGTGCCGGGAGGGCACGGCGGTCGAGCTTGCCGGTGTCGGTGCGGGGCAACGCGTCCAGCACCACGAACGCCGCCGGTACCAGGTGCTCGGGCAGCCGGGCGCGGGCGAAGTCGCGCAACCCCTGCGCGCCACCGACGACGTAGGCGACGAGCCGTTTGTCACCCGGCCGGTCCTCGCGCACCACGACCTCGACCTGCCGCACGTCGGAGTGCTGGGCGAGAACCGCGCGCACCTCGCCCGGCTCGACCCGGAAGCCGCGGATCTTCACCTGGTCGTCGGCGCGGCCGAGGAACTCGACCGTCCCGTCCGCGTCCTGCCGCGCCAGGTCGCCGGTGCGGTACATCCGCCCGCCGCCGAACGGGTTCGCGACGAACCGCTGGGCCGTCGCGGCGCCCTGGCCGAGGTAGCCGTGCGCCAGCCCGTCACCCGCCATGTACAGCTCGCCGGGGGTTCCCGGTGGCACCGGCCGCAGCGATCCGTCCAGCACGTGGACCTGTTTGCCGGCGAGCACCTGCCCGACCGGCACGCTGCGACGCGCGGTGTCGGCGAGCGCGATGCGGTGGCAGAGCGTGAAGATGGTGTTCTCGACCGGCGAGTAGCCGTTGACCAGGCGCAGGTCCGGGTGGCGTTCCAACGCCGTCCGCACGTGCGCCGGTGACGCCGCCTCGCCGCCGGTCATGAGCTGCCGCACGCCCTTGAAGGCGTCCGGGTGCTCGTCGAGCAGGTAGTTCAGCAGGCTCGCGGACACGTGCACGGTCGTGACGCCGTGCGCGGCGATGAGCTCCGCGATCCGTTCGGGTTCGGGTGACTGGCCGGGTTGCAGCACGCAGGTCGCGCCGGACAGCAGGGCGCCGAACAGTTCCAGCGCGAACGCGTCCCACGAGACCGGCGAGCATTGGAGCCACACCTCGTCCGCGCCGAACCCGACGTAGTCCTGGCCGGTCAGCGTGCCGACCAGCGCGCCGTGCGGGGTCAGCACGCCCTTGGGCCGTCCGGTGGAGCCGGAGGTGAACATGACGCACGCCGAGTCCGCGGGCGTCACCACGACTTCGGGCGGGCCGGCCGCCGAACCGCGCGGCACGGAGGTGATCACGGTGCGGATGCCGGCGAGCTCGGTGACGGCGTCCAGCCGGGCGGCCGGGAAGGCGACGTCGAGCACCGTGTACGCGGCACCGGCCTTGAGCACCGCGAGGATCGCGACGACGAGCGGGATGCCGCGTTCCAGCCGCACGCCGACCACGTCGCCGCGGCGGACGCCCTCGGCGACCAACTGATGCGCCAGGTGGTTCGCGCGGCCGTCCAGCTCGGCGTAGTCCACTGTGGACTCGTTGAAGACCAGCGCGGTGGCGTGCGGAGTGGCCGCGGCGATGCGCGAGACCAGTCCGTGCACGGTGTCGTCCGACCGCTTGGCCGCCGGGGCGGCGACCGCGACTTCGCCGGGCAGCAACAGGTCCACGTCCGCGACCGGGGTGTCGGGTGCCGCGGCGACGGCTTCCAGGAACCGCACCAGCCGTGCGGCCAGCGCGGTGGCCGTGCCGGCCTCGAACAGGTCGGTGGCGTACTTCAGGGTGCCGCGCAGCCCGTCGTCCTCGGTGAAGTCGAACACCAGGTCCGCCTTGGCCGCGTCGACCTCCAGCGGAACGTCCTCACCGGACAGTCCGGGGAACTCCGGCGCGGTCGCGGGCGGCTGGAGCACGAGCAGCGTCTGGCACAACGGGTGCAGGCCCTGCGAGCGGGCCGGTTGCAAGGCTTCGACCAGGCGGTCGAACGGCAGCTCGCTGTGCCGGTGCGCGGCGCCGTCCTGCTCGCGCACCCTGGCCAGCAGCTCGCGGAACGTCGGCTGCCCGGAGACGTCGGTGCGCAGCACGACGGTGTTGACGAAGCACCCGACCAGCTCGGCCAGCGACTCGTCCTCGCGACCGGCCACGATCCCGCCGATCGGCACGTCCTCCCCCGCGCCCAGCCGCGACAGCACCCCGGCCAGCGCGGCGCGGAGCACCATGAACGACGTGGCCCTCGACTCGCGGGCCAGCGCGTTGAGTGCGGAGTGCGCCGAGGCGTCCACCCGCATCTCCACCGCACCCGCCGCCCGGACACCGGCCGAGCGGACCGACCGGTCGGTGGGCAGTGCGATCTCCTCGGGCATGCCGGCGAGCTCGGCCGTCCAGAACGCCAGCAGGTCGTCCTGCGACGCCAGGAGGTCGTGGTGCCACCTCGTGAAGTCCAGGTACCGCACCGGCAACGGGTCCCAGTCCGGCGCACGGCCGTCGAGCCGCGCGGCGTACGCGCGGGCCAGGTCGCGCCACAGCGGTGTGATCGACCACCCGTCGACCGCGACGTGGTGCACGACCAGGACCAGCAGGTGCTCGTCCTCGCCCTCCACGACCAGCCGCGCGCGGATCGGGATCTCCGCCTCCAGGTCGAAGGGCTCGTTCACGTCCGCTGTGGACAGTGCGACCGTCGGCGCGTCGAGAACCCGTTGGTACGGCTCGTCCTCGAACACGGGGAAGATCGTGCGCAGCGGTTCGTGCCGTGCCACCACGTCGGCGAGTGCCTCGGTCAGTGCCGGGACGTCCAGCGGTCCGCGCAGGCGCATCGCCATCGGCACGTTGTAGGCGTGCCCACCCTGGGACTGCTGCACGAACCACAGTCGCCGCTGGGCGGCCGACAGCGCCGGCCGTCCGGGATGGGCCACCGGCACCGGACCGGACCGCGCCGCCCCGGCCGTCTCCATCACCCGCGCCAGCGACGCGGGCGTGGACGCCTCGAACACCGAGGGCGCCGGCACCTCGATCCCCGCGACCGTCCGCAGCCTGCCGACGAGGCGTGCCGCGGCGAGCGAGTGGCCGCCCAGTGCGAAGAAGTCGTCGTCCACGCCGATCGGCGAGATGCCCAGCACCTCGGCGAACAACGCGCAGAGCGTCTCCTCCGCCTTCGTCCGCGGCGGTCCACCCGCCACGACGCGCTCCCGGACGGGCGCCGGCAGCGCACGCCGGTCGAGCTTCCCGTTGGGAGTCAACGGCAACGCGGCGAGGAACACTACGTCCGACGGCACCATGTACGGCGGCAGGATCGACGCGCAGTGCTCGCGCACCTCGGCGCCGGTGGGCGCCGGCCCGTCCGCGACGGCGTACGCGACCAGCGACTTCTCCCCCGCCGGGCTGGTCAGGACGGTCACCGCCGCCTGCCCGACCCGCGGGTGCGCCGCGACCGCGCCCGCCACCTCGGCGGGCTCGATCCGGAACCCGCGGATCTTCACCTGGTCGTCGGTCCGCCCGGCGAAGTCGAGGTCGCCGTCGGGCCGCAGCCGTCCCAGGTCGCCGGTGCGGTACATGCGCTCGCCCGGCGCGCCGAACGGGTCGGCGACGAACCGCGCGGACGTCTCCCCCGGCCGGCCGAGGTAACCGCGGGCGAGCTGGACACCGGTCAGGTAGAGCTCGCCGACCTCACCGGCCGGCACGGGCCGCAGCGACGCGTCGAGCACCCGGATGCCCGCACCGGGCGTGGCCTGGCCGATCGGCATGAGCCCGCCGCCGTCGACCTCGCGGCACGGCAGGCACGTGACGCCGACGGAGACCTCGGTCGGCCCGTACTCGTTGTACAGCGTCACGTCCAGGCTCTCGCGGAACCGGGCGGCGACGGCGATCGGCAGTCCCTCGCCCTCCGACGCCACCAGCCGCAACGGGCCGCCGGCGCCGTCGCGCAGGTACTCGTCCAGGAACAGCGGGATCATCGACGCGACGAACCGGATCATCGTGATCCGCTCGGCCCGCACGGTCCGCGCCAGGTAGGCCGGGTCCCGGTGGCCACCGGGGCGGGCCATGACGAGCGTCGCCCCGGCGGCCAGCGTCAGGAAGACCTCGACGACGGAGGGGTCGAACCCCGACGGCGTCTTCTGCAGCACCCGGTCGCCCGGCGCCAGGCGGTAGTGCGCCTGGACGTCGGCCATCCGCCGGAGGATGCCGCGGTGGGTGATCACCACGCCCTTGGGCTTGTTGGTGGTGCCGGAGGTGAACATGACGTAGGCGGGGTGGTCGGGCAGCGGCGCCGTCAGCGGCGCGTCCCCCGTCCAGTCGCGGACCTCGGCGAGCCCCAGCGTCAGCGCCGGCCGCGCCACCTCCACCATGTGCGCGGTGCGCTCGGCCGGGTAGTCGGGGTCCAGCGGGAGGTAGGCGGCCCCCGTGCGGACGATCGCCAGCAGCGCGACGACCAGTTCGACCGACCGCGGCACCGCCACGGCCACCACTGTCTCCGGTCCGGCACCCCTGCTCGCGAGAGCACGGGCCAGGACGCCGGCGCGGACGTCGAGCTCGGCATAGGTCAGGACGACGCCGTCGTACTCGACGGCGGGCACGTCCGGTGCCGAGCGCACGGCCCGGTCGACCGCGGACGGCAGGTTCTGGAGTTCGTCGAGCACGGTGGCACCCCCTTCACGCAGTCGGGAAGATCAGGACATCGAGGCGATGAGGCTGGCGGGCCGCAGGTCCGTCCAGTTCTCCTCGACGTAAGTCAGGCAGGCGTCGCGGCCGTCCGGGCCGAAGGTGGTCGTCCAGCCCTCGGGCACGGGGATGCGCTGCGGCCAGAGCGAGTGCTGGTTCTCCTCGTTGACCAGCACCAGGTACACGCCGTCGACGTCCTCGAACGGGTTGGTGGCCATGACTTGTCTCCTCTTCACCAGGGTCGGGTGTCGTGCAGGTGGGCGACGCGGTTCAGCGCGGCGAGCAGGCTCGCCGAGTCCGCGGGACCGGTGCTGTTCACGGAGGTGCGCGCGATCGGCATGGCGCCGACCGACGACCAGCGCAGCCGGCCGGTGTCGTCGATGTGGCTGCGGGCGTGGCCCGCGTTGTCGGGGTGCAGGCAGTACGGCACGTCGAGCAGGCCGCGCCGGAACGCCGCGAGCAGGGCCGTGCCGGGGTCGGCGGACAGCTCCAGGACGGCCTCGACGAGTGCCGTCGCCTCGGCGAGCACACCGGTGTCCTCGAAGGACTCGTCGAAGACCACCGACGACGCCGCGAGAGCGGCGCTCTCCAGCGCGTCGACGTTCTCGGTGACGGTCGGGATGCGGTGCGCCTCGGCGACGGTCTTGACGATCAGCCGCCGGGCGCCGGCCCGGACGGCGAGGCGGGCCGCGTTGTCGTTGAGCAGCCGCGCCCCGGACCGGGTCCGCGGGAACACGCCCATGTACGTGTAGACCACGACGTGCCAGTCCACATCGGACAGGAACCGGGCCGCGAGGGCGCGCAGGGCGTGGATCGCCTCGGCGTCCTGGTCGGCGTTGGTCTGCTGGGCGTAGCTCAACGAGACGCTGCGCACGCCGTGGAAGCGGAAGAACACCGCCTCCAGGACGCTGATCGCCACCAGCAGGCCCGGGGGGCACAGCTGGCCCATCATGCAGCCGCCGAACGTCTCCAGGTGCCCGGAGAAGCCCTCGCACGCCTGCGACCAGTGCTCGACCGAGTCGCGCAACGGCCTGCGGCTGTAGGGCAGGCAGTACGACACGGGACCGCCCTCGGTGGCGTCCAGTCCCGCCGCGGCCAGCGCGCCGAAGATGGCGCGCGGGTCGGCGGACCCGTGCCGGACCTGCACGGGGAACCCGTCGAGCCCGTCCAGCACGCCCCGCGTCACGGCCGGGTCGTGCGAGACGATCGGGTAGCCGTTGAGCCGGGCGCCGTCGCGCAGTGCGGCCAGCGCGGCCTGGTGGTCGCCGACCCGCGTGTAGCTGTCGACGGTGAGGGTGCCGACGGTGGCGGCACGGGCGTCGCGCACCGCAAGCAGTCCGCCCCGCATCTCGGCCGGGGACGCCATGCCCATCCGGGGCTGCACGACCAGCCGGCCCTCGGCACCGGCCAGGGCGACCGCGTCCGCGAACCCCGTCATGACACCGTGCCCGCCGTGCGGCACAACACGGGTGAGGCGATGAACTCCTGGAACCGGGTGATGGCCGTGTCGTCGTCGAAGACCTCGGCGAACCCCGCGGCCCGCAGCGCGTCCGCCCGGTCCGGTTCCGGACCGCCGGTGCCGAGCTTGCCGCCGATGACGACGGGGATCCCGGCGAGACCGGGCCGGGTCTGGAGCTCGGCGAGAGCGCGCGCCCCGTCGCGGTAGCCGTGGCCGTTGACGCTGCTGAGCACGACGAGGTCGGGGCGCTCGGCCTCGCACTCGTCGGCGAACAGCGCGGGCGGCACGCAGGCGCCGAGGTTGACCACCCGGTAGCCCGACTCCTCCAGCAGCAGCTGGAGGTAGACGAGGTTCCAGGTGTGCGAGTCGGACGCGGTTCCGGACAGCAGGACCAGGTTCTTCATGTCATGTCAGGCTTTCTCTGCGGCGGTGCGCCTCCTCGGCGGCACCGGTCGAGCCGGGGAACCAGACGTCCTCGCCGTCCAGCGCCGCGGGCGAGTACTTGCCCAGCGCGCTGATCAGCAGCCGGAGCTCGTAGGCGAGGCACTCGACGAGCCGGCGCAGGCCGTGGCCGGAGTCGGCGTCCACGGCGGTCAGCGCGGCCCGGCCGAGGCCGACGGCGGTGGCTCCCGACGCGAGCGCCTTGACCGCGCGCCCGCCCTCCCACATGCGGCCGGTGGCCAGCAGGCAGCCGGCCGGCTGCCCGATCCGGCGCAGGCACTCGGCCAGCGGAAGGCCGACGTGGTCGAGGAACGCGCGCGGCGCCCACCCGGTGCCGCCCTCGGCGCCGTCGACGGTCACCGCGTCCGCGCCGGCCGCCCACGCGCACGCCGCCGCCTGGGCGACGTCCCGGCCGGGGTGCAGCTTCACCCAGATCCGGGCACGCGGGAAGTTGTTGCGCATGAACCGGATCTGCTGGCGCAGGATCTCGTCGGTGAACGTGCCGGGGCTGCCCGAGCGCAGCACGCCGGGGCCGGAGGACCACAGGTCGTCGAGCGCGAACTGCTCGGACACCCGTGCCGCCGTGGCCCGGTCGAGCACCGTGAGGCCGCCGAGTCCCGGTTTCGCGCCCTGGCCGACCTTGAGCTCGAAGCCGAGCCGGCCGGACGCCAGCAGCGGTTCGGCCGACGGGTCGCTGTAGACGAGGTTCCACACCTCGGCGTCGGCGTCCTCGGTGCTCTGCTGCACCACGACGCCGCCCAGTGACGGCCCGGCCTCGTCGAGGTAGGCGCGGACGCGGGCGAGCATCCCGGTGGTGGCGTCGGGCTCGCGCCGGTAGCCGGTGACGGGAACGACGTTCTCGCCGATCACCATCGGGATGCCGAGCGCGCCGGCCTGCCGGCTGGCCGAGACCGACACCTCGGAGCTGCCGATCTTCGTGGACCCGAAGGCGGACAGGAACACCGGCAGCGCCGAGGTGAACCCACCGATCGTCGTCGTCAGGTCCACATCGGACTGGAGCGGCTCGCGGCCGAGGTCGATCAGCTTCTCCAGCCGCAGCGGCATGAACACCGGCGGCACCAGCCTGGCCGCGTCCAGCTCGTCGGCGGGAGCGCTCGCACCGGTGGCCGTCTGCCCGAACACCTCGTGGCCGTAGGACTCCACTGGCGGGAACGCCTCAGCGGCACCGCCGAGGGCCCGTGCGCGGACCTGTTCCTCGGGGAAACCACCGGCCCTCACGGCGCCACCTCGCCGGGCACCTTCGGGTAGGCGTTGACCTGCCACACCGCGTCCAGCCCGGTGAGGAACCGGTTCAGGCGCTCCAGGCCCATGCCGAACCCGGCGCTGCGCGGGATGCCCTCGCGCATGACGTCGAGGTACCAGCGGTACTTCGCGGGGTTCTCCCCCGTCTCGCGCATGCGGGTGACGATCGTGGCGTAGTCGGACTCGCGTTCGCTGCCGCTGACGAGCTCGCCGTAGCCCTCGGGCGCGAGCAGGTCGAAGTTGCGCAGCCGGCCAGGTTCGGTGGTGCTCTCCCGGTCGTAGAACCCGCGCGAGCCCTTTGGGTAGTCGGTGACGAAGAACGGGCGGTCCCTCTTCGAGGACAACAGCTCCTCGCCGGTCCACTCGATCTCGGCGTCCGGGCTCTGCGGGTAGCCGAGCCCGTGCAGCGCGTCGACGGCCTGGCGGTGGGTGAGCACGTCGAACGGCCCGGCGAGCAGCTCGGCGAACGCCTGGGGGTCGCGGCCGAGGAGCTCGAACTGGTCGGGCACCGTGGCGAGCACGTGCTTCACGACGTGGGTCAGCAGTCGTTCGGCGACGCCCATCGCGTCGGTGCGGCTGCCGTGCGCGATCTCCACGTCGATCTGGTGGAACTCGGCGAGGTGGCGCCGGGTGTTGCAGGTCTCGACCGGTTCCGCCCGGACGTTGGGCGCGATGTAGAAGATCTTGTCGAACGCCAGCAGCGACGCCTGCTTGTAGAGGATGCCGCTGGTCATGACCTTGTACTTGTGGCCGTAGTAGTCGACGTCGAGCTGCTTGGAGCCCCGCGCCCCCGGATCGGTCACGGGACCGATCACCGGCGGGAGCATCTCGACGAAGCCCTCACCGCGCAGGAACGCCCTGGCGGCGCCGAGGACCTCCTGCTGGATGCGCATCGCGGCCCTGGTGGTGTCCGAGGCGAGGTGCCGTGCCAGTGGTGGCGGCAGCCGATCGGCCCGCGGCGCGATCGCGACACTCGTTGCGTGCTCCATGTTTCTTTCCCACCCTTGGTTTCTGTGATCGGAGAGAGGTCAGAGCGCGGACGGGGGCACGATCACGCGCCGCCAGCCGCCGGGGTCGGGCAGGACGCCGCGCTGCGTGTCGACCAGCGCCTGGCGCAGCTCGCGGGTCACCGGTCCGGCGGTGCCGTCGCCGACCACCCAGTCGCCGTCGCGGTCGCGGACGGTGCCGACCGGCGTGACCACGGCCGCCGTGCCGCAGGCGAAGACCTCGGTGATGAGGCCGGACGCGCACTCGGCGCGCCACTGGTCCACGGAGATGCGCTCCTCGCGGACGGTGTGGCCGAGCCGGTCGGCCAGCACGAGCAGCGACTCGCGGGTGACGCCGGGCAGCAGCGTGCCGGTCAGCCCCGGCGTGACGACCTCGGTGCCGGCGCCCGTGTCGCGGACGAAGAAGAGGTTCATCCCGCCCATCTCCTCGACCCACCGGTGCTCGGCGGCGTCGAGCCACACGACCTGCTGGCAGCCGGCCTGGCGGGCGAGGTTCTGGGCGACGAACGACGGGCCGTAGTTCGCGGCGCACTTCACGTCGCCGGTGCCGCCCTGGACTGCACGGCTGTGCTCGCGGCTGACGAGCACCGACACGGGCTCCAGCGCCTTGTCGCCGAAGAAGCCGCCGGCGACGAACGCCATGAGCAGGAAGCGGTACTCGTCGGACGGGCGCAGCATCAGGTTCGGGTCGGTGGCGAACATCAGCGGCCGCAGGTAGAGGCTGATCGACGGGTCGTCGGGCAGGCCGGCGCCGTCGAGGAGCACGAGGTCGTCAACGGCGGTGAGGAATTCGTCCACCGGCAGTTCCGGCATCGCGAGCCGGCGGGCCGAGCTCTGGAACCGCAGGGCGTTGCGGTCGGGCCGGAACACCGACACCGAGCCGTCGGGACCGCGGTGGGCCTTGAGCCCCTCGAAGATCACCTGGGCGTAGTGCAGGCCGATCGTGGCCGGGTGCAGCGGCAGCATCTCCAGCGGGCCGACGCGGCGGTCGTGCCAGCCGTCGACGGCGTTCCAGGAGAGGCTGACCATGTGGTCGGTGAACGCGTCGCCGTGGCCGGGACTCGTCGTGGCGGGGGCGGTCAGCTGGGTGGTCATCAGGAGTTCCTTTCGTCCGGGATCCGCAGTTCCCGCACGTGGGTGCGGGAGTAGGCGTAGAGGAGCAGCGCGAGGAAGCCGCCGGCGAACAGCAGCGCGGCGGTGCCGAGGCCGAGAACCTGTGCGAGGAGGCCGAAACCGACCATCGTGAGCGGCGTCAGCGCGTCGTCGGTGAGCGTGAGCACCGAGCCGACGCGGCCGATGTACTCCTCGTCGACCGACGCCTGGAACGCGCCGGACAGCATCGGTGAGGCGAGTCCCGCCACGACGCCGACGACGGTCATCCCGGCGATGGTGGCGGCGTAGCCGGCGTTGCCGACGAGACCGAGCGACGCGGCCTGGGCGACGAGCAGCAGCACGGCGGCGCGCAGTGGTCGTTCGGGACGCCACTTCAGTGCGACGAGCGTGCCGATCGCGGCGCCGCCTCCCATCGCGGCGGTCAGCCAGCCGAGTCCGACACCGCCCCAGCCGCGGTTCACCGCGTGCAGCGCGAGGCCGACCGCGACCACCGGGCTGACGAAGACGTTGAGGCCGGACAACGTGATCACGAGGTCGCGGACCTTCGGCGTGTGCCGCAGGTAGGACAGCCCGTCGCGGATGTCGGCGCGGACCGTGCCGCCGGTGGAGCGCGCCAGCGGCCAGCGCGGCCGGACCGCGACCAGCACCGCGAGCACCACGGCGAACGAGATCAGGTCGAGCGCCATCGCGCCGCCCAGTCCCCACGCCACCAGCACCAGACCGCCCAGCGGTGCGCCGAGCACGCCGGCCAGCCGGTCGAGCAGCTGCCGCAACGCCGACAGCCTGACCAGCTCGGTCCTGCGCACCAGCTGTCGCGGGAACGCGCCGGCGGCGGGTCCGTAGAACGCGTCGGCCACACCGAACAGCAGCCCGACGGCCATCAGCAGACCCGCGGACACCCCGGTCGCGGCGAGCGCGGTCAACGCCCCGGCGAGCACGACGATCCGCGCCACGTCCGCGCCGATCATCATGCGGCGGGCGTCGAACCGGTCGGTGAGCGCGCCGCCGACGATCGTCAGCAGAGCGCGGGGAATGGTGGCGCAGGCCAGGACCAGACCGGCGAGGCCGGCGTTGCCGAGCTGCGCGGCGGTGAACGCGAGGGCGACGTACCAGATCTCGTCGCCGACCGCCGAGACCCCGGTGGCGAAGGCCCAGCCCAGAGCGCGGCGGTCGCGCCACAGGGTGCGCGGCGCCCCCGCCCCGACGTCCGGCGCGGGGTTCGGCGCGACTTCGGGTTCGTCCACCTGGGACACCCCGCTCACCGGAGCGCCCCGGCGGGGGCGGCCGGGCGATGACTGCTGGCGGGCATCGTTCCTCCGAGACTTTTCTTCGGGGCTGCGGCGAGCGGGACGGTCACCAATCTCGGATATTCCGCTATCTCCGCGACATCACGAGGCCATCCACGTGGAATAGACCGCTCGAATCGCGCGGGCAGATCCGCCACACAACTGCCTGAGCTGCGCATACGCGACTGCTATCACGCGGCGAAAGCGACTGCCGGTCGTGATAGCGGCGGGATTGTCGGCGAGATAGGGCCGGGATTCTCGGCAGGAATAGCGTTTTTGACGTCAGCCGGAAATGGCAGCGGAAATCCCCGCAGAACTGTTGAGGAGAACGTCATGACGCACGCCGTGATCGCCCGGATCGCCACCACCGTCGCCGGCGCCGCCCTCGTCCTCGGACTCGGCGCCGCGGTCGCCGAGGCGGCCGTGCCGGCGGGATCCGTCCAGGTCGCGGCGGACAGCAACCCGTGGAACGGGACCCCGGACAGCAACCCCTGGAACGGCACTCCCGACAGCAACCCGTGGAACGGCACCACCGAGGGCGCGCAGGACGACAGCAACCCGTGGAACGGCGCGCAGGACAGCAACCCCTGGAACTGAAAGCGTTCCAGGGGCGCGAAAACCTGGGGAACTAGCTCGCGGTCAGCCCGGTGAGCGCCTGCTCCGCGGCCACCCGCTCCCGGTCCATCCCGCGGTCGCCGAAGGTCTGCACCGCGTGCAGCACGAGCTCCGACGCCCGGTTCGACTCGCCGAGCCGCGCGAGCACCGGCGCCAGGTCCAGCCGGACCGCCGCGGCGCCGACGTGGTCCATGATCCGCTCCCGCGCCGCCAGGGCCTGCTCGAAGTAGCCCAGCGCCGCGCGGTCCTCGCCCAGCACGGCGTTCACCTCGCCGAGGTTGCGCAGCAGGTGCCCCTCGCCGATCACGTCTCGGCTCTCCCGCACCATCTCCAGCACCCGTGCGAACGTGCGCGAGGCCTCGAGGTGCTGTCCCGCCCGCACCTGGACCTGGCCGATCCGCCGCAGGGCGTGCGGAATGCCGCTGCGAAAGCCGGCGTCCTCGAAGATCCTGATCGCCTCGGACAGCTGCGCCGTGGCCTCGTCGGTGAGCCCGCGCCGGCACAGGACGTCGGTCTGGTGCGTGAGCACGATCCCCCGTCCCACCAGGTCCTCCGCCCGGTCGAGGTCGCGCATCGCGGCGGCGTAGAGGACGAGCGCCCGGTCGTCGTCACCCGCCCAGCGCGCGAGCAGCCCGAGGTCGCGGCGGCACAGCGCCAGGCCGCGCGGGTCGTCGAGGTCGGCGAACGTCGCCAGCGCGGCGGTCAGCGCGTCGTGCGCGCGGCTGGTCTGGCCGCGGTTGATGTGCAACGTGCCGAGTGAGCTCAGCACGGCGGCCGTGCCGCGGACGTTGCCGGCGGCGCGGGTGGCCCGCAGCGCCTTCTCGTGCGTCTTCTCCCAGTCGTCCAGGTAGCCGTGCGACTCGAACAGCGTCGCGGACGTGACGGCCAAGTCCCAGCACGCCTCGTCGAACCCGGCGTCGGCGGCCTGCGAGATCGCCGCGCACAGGTTGGCCTGCTCACCGTCCAGCCACTCCAGCGGGTCGGCGAGCACCTGCTGGACGTAGGTCGACGGCGGCGTCCACCGCGAGGCGGTGCCGTGCAGGATGGCGTAGTCGCCGCCGTAGATGGCGCGGTGGGCCTGTTCCGCCAGCGCGAGCCAGCCGCCGAGGACGCGTTCGACCGCGCCGCGCCGCACGTCCTCCGGCACCTCCACGCGCAGCTTCTCCAGCGCGAACAGCCGCACGATGTCCTGGTAGCGGTAGCGGAACTCACCGGTTCGCTCCACAGTGGACACGTCCAGCATCTGCACGTCCACCAGCGGTTCCAGCAGGTCCGACGGGTAGCGGGAGTCGTCGTCGAGCACCGCGCCCGCGACCCAGCCGGGCAGCTCGGGTCCCTCGGAGAGGCCGAGCAGGCCGAACAGGGTCCGCGACCGGCGGTCCATCCCGTTGTGCGTCAGGGAAAGGCTGGCGCGGATGGTCATCTCGCCGTGCGCCAGCTCGTCGAGCCGGTGCCGTTCGCTCGCGAGGCGGTGCACCATCGACGCGAGCGACCAGTGCGGCCGGGCGGCCAGGCGGGCCGCGATGATCCGCAACGCCAGCGGCAGACCGCCGACCGTGCGCACGAGTGCTTCGGCGGCTTCGGGTTCCCGTGCCACGCGTTGCGCGCCGACGACGCGGCCCAGCAGGTCCAGGGACTCCGCGGAGGTGAACACCTCGACCTCGACCTGCCGCGCGCCCGGCACGCCGGTCAGCCGCGACCGACTGGTCACCAGCACCGCGCACGTGTTGCTGCCCGGCAGCAACGGGATGACCTGGCTCTCGGTGGAGGCGTCGTCGAGCACGACGAGCGTCCGGCGCTCGGCCATCAGCGTCCGGTACATCTCGACGCGTTCGTCCAGGCCGAGCGGGATGACCGGGCCGGGGATGCCCAGTGCCAGCAGGAACCTGCCGAGCACGTCGGCGGGGGAGACCGGTTCCTCGCGGGTGCCGCGCAGGTCGCAGTAGAGCTGTCCGTCGGGGAACCGGTCGGCGATCCGGTGCCCGACGTGGGCGGCGACGGTGGTCTTGCCGCTGCCCGGTCTGCCGATGACGACAACCACGCCCACGGCTCTTCGGTCACCGCCGGCCAGCACGGCCTCGGCGGTGCGGATCAGGGCGTCGTTGCCGATGAAGTCGGCGGTGTCGGCGGGCAGCTGGCGCGGCCGTTCGAAGCTCGGCACGGGCGCGACCACCGGCGGGGCCGGTTCGGCGTGACCGCTGACGACGTCGCCGGACAGGATCGCGGACTCCAGCAGCCGCAGGCGCTCCCCCGGTTCCAGGCCCAGCTCCTCGACGAGCAGGTGCCGGCCGGCCCGGTACACCTCCAGCGCGTCGCCCTGCCGGCCGCCGCGGTGCAGCGCGAGCATCAGCAGGGCGCGCGGCCGTTCGCGCATCGGGTGCTCGTGGACGAGCCGGGTGACCTCGCCGACGATCTGGTGGTGGCGGCCGAGGTCCAGCTCCAGCTCGAGGTAGTCCTCCGTGGCGGTCAGCAGGTCCTCGTCCAGCCGCGACGCGCGGCTGCGCAACGCCGGGTTCGGCAGGCCGCTCAGGCACGGCCCCCGCCACAGCGCCACGGCCGACCGCAGCAGGCCGGCGGCCTCGCCCGCCCTGCCCTCCTTCACCAGCACCCGCGCCTCGGCCAGCTTGCCGGCGAAGACGTGCATGTCGAGCGTGTTGCCGCCGAGCAGCAGCTGGTAGCCGGGCACCCGCGTGACGATCGGCAGGTCGACCCCCGCGTCGACCATCGTCTTGCGCAGCCGCGACACGCAGATCTGCACCTGGGTGCGCGCGGTGTCCGGCGGTTCCTGGTGCCACAGCGTGTCGACGATCTGGTCCGTGCTGACGACCTGGTTGGCCTCCATCAGCAACAGCCCGAGCACGACCTGCTGCCGGCCCGGCGTCACCCGCACCGGTCCCGACGGTCCCTCGATCTCGATGGGCCCGAGAATCCGCAACACCGATTCCCCAGACCCGCGCAGCACAGCACCCACGTCCGCCGCCCCTCCTCTACGTCCCCCCAGCGACCGACTGCGCCAATGTATGGAACGGAGCAGTTCTTGTATATCCGGCGGAAGTTGCATCTCCCGCCATGCGGGACGGAATCGGGTCCTGATGGCGCCGTGAAAGCGCCGGGATAGGCCAGGGTTATCGGCAACTGAAACGGTGTGCATAGCAATTCGAGCGCCCGAAGGAGTTCGCCATGACGTCAGAGGGCCGGCGCACGTCGCCCAGCGCGGCGACGCTGGCCGCGGGCGTGGACCACGTCCGGCTGTCGTACCTGTACCTGGACGCGGGTGACCTGGACGCGTACGCGTCCCTGCTGCACGAGGACATGCAGGTGCGGCACCCCGGCGCGCCCACCGGTCACGGACGGGAGGCCGCGCTGCGCCTGGCGGGGACCCGGGGCACGCACGAACTGTTCAAGGTGATCGCGGAAGGGCATTGCGTGGTGGCCGTCGGCCATTACTCCCCACCCGGCACCGCGCCGCCGCACGACGGCGGCGAATTCGATTTCGCGGACTTCTTCACGCTGTCCGACGACTCGCTGCTGCTCAGCAGGCGGCGGTTCTACTACCTCCCGCCGCCCGATTCCCGGCGCTGACTCCGGTCACGACTCGGGCTCGGCGACGGCGACCGCCTCGGTGCACGCCACGAGGTCCTGCAACAGTCTGTTCTGCCGGGACTCGGAGAACGGCGCGAGCATCCGCTTCTCGACCGCGCGGACCGCGGCGCTGGCGGCGCGCAGCTGCGTGCGGCCGGCGTCGGTGAGCTCGCTGGGCAGCGCCCTGCCGTGCGCCGCGGTCTCGGGCCGGGTCACGAGGCCGCGGTCCTGAAGTCCCCGCAGCACCAGGTTCATCGACTGGCGCGTGACGAAGACCGCCCTGGCGAGCTCGGCGTTCGACAGCCCCGGCCGTTGGGACAGGACCTCGAGGCACGAGTACTGCGACACCGTCAGGTCCAGCGGACGCAGGGCCACGTCCATCGCGGTCCGCAACGCGGTCGCCGCCCGTTTCAACGCGTACCCCACCGCCGTGTCCAACGGCCCGAGCACCTCGGCTTGACTCATGTCAGCATCATGACATAGCTTCGACATGTCAGCACATTGACATAGGAGAAGACATGACTGTCACCGGCCCCGACTTCCTCGCCCTCCAGGTCCGCGACCTCGACCGCGCCGCCGAGTTCTACGAGACCCGCCTCGGCCTGCGCCGCCTGCCGGCCGGTCCGCCCGGAGCGGTGGTGTTCGGCACCGCTCCGATCCCGTTCGCGGTGCGGGAACCGCTGCCCGGAGTGGACCTCGACGCCGCTCAGCCGGGTCTCGGCGTGGCGCTGTGGCTGCACGCCGACGACGCCCAGGCCCTGCACGATGACCTGGCGAGCGCGGACGTCCCGATCGTGACGGCGCCGTTCGACGGGCCGTTCGGGCGCACGTTCGCCTTCGCCGACCCGGACGGCTACGTGGTCACGATCCACGACAAGGCCTGACCCGACCCGCCGAACGCGTCGTCAGGACATCCGCACCGGGACGTGGCCCAGCCGGTACCCCACGCTGTGCACGGTCGTCACCACCTCGCGCCCCAGCTTGCGCCGCAGGTGGTACACGTAGGTGTCCACGATGGACTTGGCGTGCCGGTCGGGGAACACCAGCGCCTGCAGGCGGGCGCGGGACACCACGCGGCCGGGTTCGGCGCCGAGCACCGCGATCACCGCGCACTCCTGCACCGTCAGGCTGGTCCGGGTGCCGTCCTCGTGGATCACCAGGCGGCGGGGCACGTCGACGCGGGCGGCGCCCAGGTGCACGGTTCCCGTGCGGTACGGGCTCCTGCGGTAGAGCGCGCGGAGGCGGGCCAGCAGCTCCTCGGACTCGGTGAGGTGGTCGACGCAGTCGTCGGCACCGGCCTGCAGGCAGGCCACCCGGTCGCGGACGTCGCCGTCGGCCAGCATGATCACCGGGGTGAGGACCTGGGCCCTGCGCAGCTTCCTCATCAGCTCCAGGCCGCGGCCCGCCTGCAGCCGCCGGTCGAGGACGACGACGTCGCAGCCCCGCGACAGCGCGCGGTCCAGGCCGGTTCTGGCGTCGGGGACCTGGTCGAGCGCGTGGCCCGCACCGGTGACGGTGGTGTCGAGCCTGGTGGCGACGCCGGGGTCGTCGGTGATCAGCAGCACCCGGATCACCGTGCGCGGCCGGTCGAGCACTGGCGCACAGCTCACAGATCCGCGCATGGAGCTCCCTCCGTGTCGTTCCGGTTCAAACTGGTAGCACGCTCGCGGAGGCCGTCACCACCCCCAAGAGGCCGAACCGATTCAGGTCCGGGCTCAGCAGGCTTCCGCCCGGACCGTCTTCGCTGGCAGCAACCTCGCCAGCTGAGACGCGAGTGGCGCGATCGGGGAGTCGGGAAGCCAAAGGAGACGCGTTCTGCGCCACAGCCCGGGGTCGGTGAGCCGCACCAGGACGACCCCGGCGCCGGGCGGGTCCGGTGGGAGGACGGCCACGGCACGGCCGAGGCGGATCAACGTCTCGGCGCTCGCCCGGTCGAGGCCGCGGTGGCGGAGCTTCGGGCTGAACCCGGTGCGGGAGCAGGCTTCCTGGAGGCTGCGCCACTCCTCCGGCGACTGTTCCGACGTGCTCGCCCAGGTCTCGCCCGCGAGGTCCGCGAGCGTCAGCCCGGCGCGGCCGGCGAAGCGGTGCTGCGCGGAGAGCGCCACGTGGAGCGGTTCGCGGCCCAGGTCGTGGTCGAGGAACCCGCCCAGCCTCGGCCGGAGGCGGTGGGCGTGCTCGGCCAGCACGACGACGTCGAGCCTGCCCTCCTCGGCGGCGGCGAGCACCTCGTCGGGTTCGCCGCCGACGGCGATCTCCTGTTCGCTGCCGGGCAGCAGCTCGGCCAGTGCGCGGGTGATGCGCGGCAGGTCGCGGCTGTCCGTGGCGCCGATGCGCAACGTCGTGCGGGGGTCGACCCCGTGGCCCAGCGCGCGGGTGCCCGCGACCAGGTCGTCGAAGCGGGCCAGCAGGTCGCGGGCCTCGGCGATGAACCGCGTGCCCAACGGTGTCGGCACGACGCCCTCGGCCCTGCGTTCGAACAGCGCGGCGCCCAGGTCGTGCTCGATCCGTTTGAGCTGCGCGGTGACGCCGGGCTGGGCGACGCCGATCGCCAGCGCCGCCCGGCGGATGCCGCCCGCGTCGGCGACCGCCACCACGAGCGCGAGGTGCCGCAGGGTCAGCTCCATCGCTGTCCGATCCGGCGCAGTCCCGCGGCCACCACGGCACATCCCACCAGCGACACCGCGGTCGCCCACGCGGCGGTCACGTGCATGGCGTGCAGGTAAGCGCTGTCCGCGACGGCAACGAGGTCCGGTAGAGCTCGGGTGCCTTCCGCAGAACCACGCGCCTGCTCGGCGTCCGCGGCCGGAAGACCGGCCAGCGACGGTTCGATCGCCGTGCGGTACGACGACGTCAGCACGGCACCCAGCACGGCGACGCCGACCGTGGTGCCCAGCGGCCGGGCCACCGACGCCAGCCCCGCTCCGGCACCGACGCGGTCGGGTGGCAGTCCGGAGAGCAGCCCGGACGTCAGCGGCGCGAACGCCAGGCCCGTTCCGCACCCCTGGACGAACAGCAGCACGACGACCACCGCGATCAGGGTGTCCGCGTCGAAGAACAGGTACGCGGCGTAGGTCGACGAGGCCGCGACGAGGCCGGTGAGGACGGTCGCGCGCATCCCGAACCGCTCCGCCGCGGCGGAGCACACGCGGTTGCCGGTCACGATGCCCGCCGCCGCCGAGACCATCACGAACCCGGCCTCCCCCGGCGCCAGCCCGAGCACGCCCTGCAGGAAGAACGCGCAGTAGAACAGCTGCCCGGCGAGCCCGGCGAAGCTCAGCACCAGCCCGAGCACCCCGCCGCCGAAACCGCGTCGCAGCAACAACCGCATGTCGAACGCGGCGTGCCGCGCGTGCAGCTGGTGGACCACGAACACCGCGAGCAGCCCGACGCCGAGTGCCAGGACCGCCAGGGCGCCCGCGGAGACCTCGCGCCCGCACTGGACGATCCCGCCGACCAGCGCCGCCAGCCCGAGGGCGGACAGCGCGGCACCGGGCAGGTCGAGCGGCCGCACGGTGCCTGGCACCGGCAACGCGGGCAGGAACACCGCGGCCACCAGCAGCACCAGCACGAACGGCACGTTCACCAGGAACACCGCGGGCCAGGAGAACCGCGACAGCAACGCCCCGCCGAGCACCGGCCCGACCGCGACGGCGACACCGGCGGCCGACGACCACAACGCGACCGCGCGGGTCCGGCGCTCCGGCGGCAGCCCTGCCGTGACGAGCGTCAGCGTCGCGGGGGCGACCAGACCGCCCCCGGCTCCCATCACCGCGCGCGCCGCGATCAGCACCGCGCCGCTCGGCGCGAGGGCCGCGGCGACCGACGCGGCGCCGAGCAGGAGCAGGCCCGGCAGCAGGGTCCTGGACGCGCCGAACCGGTCGGCCAGCGCTCCCCCGGTCAGCGTGGAGGCGGCGAACACCAGCGGGTAGGCGCTGACCGCCCACGCCAGCTCGCCGGTGCCGGCGCCGATGCCGCGCACCGGGTCGGCGAGCACGTCCACGGCGATGTTCATGATCGTGTTGTCGGCCAGCACGAGGGTGTGCGCGACGAGCGCCACGGCCAGCATCAGCCTGCGCCGGGTGACCTCCGCGGCGACCCCGGTCACGACCTGCGCTCGCGGCCGAGCGCGAACTGCACGGTGTACCGCGCGACCCGTCCGCCCAGGTGCTCGGCCGTCGCGAGGTCCGAGTCGTGCATCGCGTCGGGCTTCTCGTCGAGGTTCGACTGCGCGGCCGCGCCGAGGTGGAAGCCCAGCCTGTTCAGGTCCTCCGGGCCGCCCTTGGAGGAGTTCCAACCGGGTTGCAGGCCGAGTCCGACCCATAGCATCCCGTGTTGCGCGGCGAAAGTGGCGAAATAGGACAACGTGCTCGACTTGTCGCCCGCCATGGAGCCGGAGTTGGTGAAGCCGGCCGAGATTTTCCCGGCCCAGCGGCCGGTGAACCAGCGGCGGCTGCTGGCCTCGGCGAAAGCGTGAAAAGCGGCGGACGCGGTGCCCATGTAGGTGGGCGCGCCGAACACGATCGCATCCGAGTCGTCCAACCGGAACCAGTCGTCGGGGGCTATTCGGCTGACGTCCACCGGGTCGCAGAATGCGCCTGTCACAGCCTTGACACCGGCTTCCACGGCCTCGGCCATCCGCGCGGTGTGCCCGCGCCCGCCGTGGTAGGCGATCGCGACACGGACCTCGGACGTCACCGTTGCTCCTCTCGTCGCCGACAGCGTGCCGAATATGGCACAGCTACCTGAGAATCCAATCAAATATCGAGCCCGGTCAACCTGGCGATGTTCTCAAAAACTGATAACTCCGGAGTTATCCCCTGTTTGGTATTTGATTTGCGAAGATCGGCCCGAGCAGACTTCGACCTCGTTCGAGCACATCTCGCCCGTGACCTGGAAGGAGGCTCGATGACCATCGACGGTAAAGCCCTGCGAATGCGCAGGCTTTCGCGCACCGGGGACGGCAGGCACCTGTTCGTCCCGCTCGACCACAGCGTCTCGGACGGCCCGGTGAGCGACCGGTCGCGCTGGGACGGCCTGGTCCGCGCGATCGCGGGAGGCGGCGCCGACGCGCTCGTCGTGCACAAGGGCCGGGCGCGCACGCTGAACCCGTCCGCGCTCGGCGACTGCGGGCTGGTCGTGCACCTGTCCGCCAGCACGGCGCACGCGGCGGACACCGACGCGAAGGTGCTCGTCGGCGACGTCGACGACGCGCTGCGGCTCGGCGCGGACGCGGTGAGCGTGCACGTCAACGTCGGCTCCGACACCGAGAGCCGCCAGCTCGCCGACCTCGGCCTGGTCGCGGGCGCCTGCCAGCGCTGGGGCGTCCCGCTGCTGGCGATGATCTACCCGCGCGGCCCGCGCATCCACGACCCCCGCGACGTCACCCTGCTGCGCCACGCGGTGAACATCGCCGCCGACCTCGGCGCCGACCTGGTGAAGACCGCGGTGCCGGCGGTCCCGTCCCGGATGTCCGAGGTCGTCGAGAGCTGCCCGCTGCCGGTGCTGTGCGCCGGTGGCGCGCCCGACGCCCGCAACCTCGAAGCCTCCGCCGCCGAGCTGATGGACGCCGGGTGCGCCGGTCTCGCGGTCGGCCGCCGGATCTTCACCTCGGAGAACCCCGCGGTCACGGTCGCCAGGCTGGCCGCCGTGGTGCACGCCCAGAACCCCGCAGCGCTGTCCGAACCCCTCCTCACGACAGGTGTCGCATGAAACACGCTTGGGTCGACGTCAGGGCCGTTCCCGCCGAGCAGCTCGAGGCGGTGGTCGACGCCGCCATCCACGCCAAGGCCGAGGCCGTCGTCGCCGACGACGCCGCGCTGCTCGCCAAGCTCCCGCCGACGGTGCTCGGCGTGCTCGTCGGCGACGGAGAGGCACCGGTCCGCGTGACGCGGATCGACGACGAGGACCAGCTGCCGGCCCTGATCCGCGCCGAGGGCGCCGCGTGGGTGCACGTGCGCGACGACCGCACGCTGCAGCTCGCGTGCGCCGCGGCCGTCGGGCTGCCGTACACGATCGTCGAGTTCGCCGACCCGACCAAGATCCCGCTGGAGATCGTGCTGGCGGCCGCGGACAAGGCACCGGGCCAGCTGATCACCGTGTGCGCGGACCTGGAGGAGGCGTCGATCGTCGTCGACGTGCTGGAACGCGGCTCGGAGGGCGTCCTGCTCGCCCCGCGCACCGCCGACGACGTGTTCGCGCTGACCAGGATGCTGGCGGGCACGACGCAGGACCTCCAGCTCACGACGCTGACCGTCGACCGGATCGAGCACCACGGCCTGGGCGACCGCGTCTGCGTCGACACCTGCTCGCACTTCCGCGAGGACGAGGGCATCCTCGTCGGCTCGTACTCGACCGGGTTCATCCTGTGCTGCAGCGAGACGCACCCGCTGCCGTACATGCCGACCCGCCCGTTCCGCGTCAACGCGGGCGCCCTGCACTCCTACGTGCTCGGGCCGGACAACCGCACCAACTACCTGTCCGAGCTCAGGTCCGGCAGCACCGTGCTCGCCGTCGACTCCGACGGCCGCACCCGCCGCGTCGTCGTCGGCCGCGCCAAGCTGGAGTCCAGGCCGCTGCTCACGATCACCGCGCACTCGGCGGACGGCGTCGTGGTCAGCCTGACCGTGCAGGACGACTGGCACGTGCGGGTGCTCGGCCCCGGCGCGAAGGTCCGCAACGTCACCGAGCTGCAGAACGGCGACGAGCTGCTCGGCTACCTTGCGACGGACCAGCGGCACGTCGGCATCCCCATCGGCGAGTTCTGCCGGGAGTCGTGATGACGACCTCCATGAGAACGCTCATCACCGGCCTGTTCGACGCCCATCACGACACGCTCCCCTACCTCGCGCACGGCGACGACGTCCGCACCCGCGGCGACGTGCGCGCGATGGTGGTCCGCGAGGCCGCGTTGTTCGCGAGCGCCGGCATCACCGAGGGCAGCACGGTGCTGTTGCAGGTGCCGCCGAGCTACACGCAGGTCCAGGCGATGCTCGCGCTGTGGTCGCTGGGCGCCCAGGTGATGCTGGTCGACCACCGGTTCAAGTCCGCCGAGGTCGAGGCGGTGCGCGAGGTCGGCAGGCCGCAGTTCACCGTCCGCGGCGGCGTCGCGGGTGCCACGCCGGGCTTCACCGCGGAGTACGAGCTGGTCACCAGCCGGATCCGCGGCGGCCTGCCGGCGGCGACGGACCACCGGCTGGTGCAGTTCAGCTCCGGCTCCACCGGCACGCCCAAGATGATCGGCCGCACCCCGGCGGAGGTCGCCGGCGAGATCGACCGGTTCGCGCGGATCGAGGGCATGCCGAAAACCGGCGAACGGGTGCTGCTGCTCAGCTCGACCGCGCACAGCTTCGGCCTGATCGCCGGGCTGTTCCACGGGCTCGCGCAGGGCGTCACGGCGGTGTTCGCGAGCAAGCTCACCGCCACCGACCTGCTGGCCACGGCGGCGCGCTACGACGTGCACGTGTTCTTCGGGACGCCGTTCCACTACGCGTTGCTGTCGACCGCGCGGGAGGTCCCCGCGCTGCCGTCGTTGCGCGCGGCGGTGAGCGGCGGCGAGATCATGGAACCGTCGGTGGCGGAGGTGTTCACGGCCCGGTTCGGCATCGGGCTCGGCGAGTCCTACGGCACCACCGAGACCGGCGTGATCGCGATGGACGTCAGCGGGCTGCTGCGGCCGTCGGTCGGACGCGCGTGCCCCGGCGTGGAGATGCGGGTGCACAACGGCGAGGTCGAGGTGCGCCTGCCGCAGTCGCCGTACCTCAGCGGCGGCGGTGACCGGTTCGCCGACGGCTGGCTGCGCGTGCGCGACCGGGCCGAGCTCGACGAGGACGGCCGGCTGCACCTGCACGGCCGCGGCGACTCGCTGGTGGTCGTCGGCGGGCTGAAGGTCGACCTCGGCGAGGTCGAGGCCGCGCTGCGCACGCACCCCGCCGTCACCGAGGCGGTGGCCGTCCACAGTGGAGCGATCCAGGCCTACGTCGTCGGCGGCACGACGGCGGGCGACCTGCTCACGTGGTGCAGCGACCGGCTGGCCGACTACAAGATCCCGCGGGAGATCCACGTGCTCCCGCAGCTCCCCCGCACCCCCAACGGCAAGCTCGTCCGCCGGCACGACGTGCTGCGCGCGGCCGTGCCCGCCTGACCGTCCCGGCGTGAAGACCGAAAGGCGACAACCGATGCAGACGACGCTGGAGTCCGAGATCCGCGACTTCGTCCTCACCACGATCGTCGAGGACCTCGGGCAGCCACTGCCGGAGGACTCCGTCAGCGACCAGATCACGCTCGGCGCGACCGGCCTCGACCTCGACTCGCTCAGCCTGATCGAGCTGACCATGCGGCTGGAGCGGCGGTTCTCCGTGCAGTACCCCGACGACAGCATCGAACCGGTCGGCGCGATGACCCTCGGCGAGCTGGTCGCCGACACCGTGGCCAGGGGTGCCAGGGCATGACGGTCACCGCCGCCCAGGTCCGGGAGCTGCTATCGGACCCGAAGATCTTCCCGAGCCTGCCGGACGACGACACCGAGTTCGTCTTCGACTCGATGGGCCTGGTCTGGTTCCTGCACGTGCTGGAGATCCGGTGCGGGGTGCTCGCGGAGGCGTCCGAGGAGTGCTTCGCCGGCACCACCTCGGCCCGGCGGATCGCCGACCACCTGAAGGAGCTGGCGACGCGATGAACGACGTGGTGGTGACCGGGTTCGGCGTGCGGACGGCGTTCGGGGACGGCGCGGACGCGCTGCGCTCCGGGGTGTTCGCGGGCCGGGCGGCGTTCGGGCCGATCGAGCGGTTCGGCACCGAGGGCCTGCGCACGGGTGTCGCCGCGTGCGCTCCGGGCACCCCGCGGTTGCGCACGGCGCTGACCGAGGTGGCCGACTCGGCGGTCGCGATGGCCGGCCTGCCGCCGGGCCGCGGAACCGCCGTGCTGGTCGGGGCGGCGGGCGACTTCACCGCCGTGACCGCGTTCTGGGCCTCCGGCGCCACCGACGACGTGGAGGACAGCGCGGCCGGCCGGTTCGCCGACGTGCTCGCCGAACGGCTCGGCGCGCGCGGCCCGCGGACGACGTTCACCACCGCGTGCGTGGCGTCGGCGAACGCCATCGTCCACGGCTGCCGGCTGATCGCCGCCGGTGTCGTGGACAGCGCCGTCTGCGCCGGCGGCTACCTGGTCGAGCCGGAGAACCAGTCGAAGTTCGACTCCGGCCGCGCGCTGTCGCGCGACGGCGCGATCCGGCCGTTCAGCGAGGGCCGGTCCGGGCTGCTGCTCGGGGACGGCGTCGCGGCGGTCGTGCTGGAGTCGGCCGCCCACGCCGCACGACGGGGTGCGGACGTGCTGGCGCGCGTGCCGGGCTGGGGTGTCGCGGCGGACGCGCACCACATCGCCCGGCCGCACCCGCGGGCGCGCGGCCTGGTGCTGGCGGCGACGGCGGCGCTGGGCAAGGGCGGTCCGGTGGACTACGTGAACGCGCACGGCACCGGCACGCAGCACAACGACAGCGCGGAGACAGCGGGTCTGCACGCGCTCTTCGGCGCCGACGCCCCCTCGATCCCGGTCAGCTCGACGAAGAGCACGACCGGGCACATGCTCGAAGGCGCGGGCGCGGTGGAGTTCGTCGTGACGCTGCTGGCGCTGCTCGACCGGACCGTGCCGCCGACCGCGGGGTTCACCGGCCGCGACCCGGTGTGCGACCTCGACTACGTGCCGAACGAAGCACGGCCGGCCGCGCTGCGGCGGGCGCTGACCGTCAACGCGGCGTTCGGCGGCGCGAACACCGCCCTCGTGCTGGAGCTGCCGTGAAGATCCTCGCCACGGCCGTCGGCGACACCGCGACGGCACCCCAGGTGACCGGGTTCATCGAGTCGCCGTTCAACCCGCTGGCGCACCAGGTCGCCGAGCAGCTGCTGTCCGGTGTGGACGGTGCACGGCTCGGCGTCGTGCTCGCCAGCGAACTGGGCGACAGCGTCACCACGGACCTGTCCAGCAGGCTGCTCACCGAGGGCAGGCCCGCGAACGCGCTGCTGTTCATGCAGGCCACCGCGAACGCGATCCTCGGCCGGATCAGCATCGAGCACGACATCACCGGGCCGCTGCTGTCGCTCGCGCCGGGCGAGCACCCCGGCGGCGGGCCGCTCGACGTCGCCGAACTGCTGCTCGCCGACGACCTGGACCGCGTGCTCGTCCTCGGCGTCGAGCTGGCCGGCACCCCGCGCACCGACGCCGTGCACCGGCGGCGCGGCACCGAACCGCGCGCCGCCGATCTGGCGGCCGGGCTGCTCGTCGGCCGCGGTGACGGCCTGCCCAAGCCCTATCCCCCTGGCGTCGCCGGGCTGCACGCCCTCGCCGCCACCCCGACCGCCCAAGGAGACCGACGGTGATCACGAAGGCCGAACGCGCCCAGATCTTCGCCGACACCGCGCTCGGCGCGGGCAACGTCCTGCACCGCGTCGTCGGCTACGGCCGCCCGCTCGACGACGAGGCGGTGTGGACCGACGGCACCTGGACGGCCCCGGACGGCACGCGGCCGGAGATCCTCACGCTGGGCGCGCTGTACGACGCGGTGAAGGAGTACGCGTCCTGGTACCACGCGCGGGGCGTGCGGCCGCGCGACCCGGTGGCGATCCACACGTTCTCCAGCACCGAGTTCGCCGTCAACTTCCTCGCGCTGACCTCGCTGGGCGCGATCCCGTCGTTCGTCAACGGCAACCTGCGGCCGGAGATCGCCCGCGAGTACGTGCGCCGCCAGGGCGCGGTCGGCGTGCTCACCGACGACGCGCACCGCGACGTCTTCGCCGGGCACCTCGACGAGCTGGCGCTCGGTTTCGGCGTGACCGCCGCCGACGTGCACGGAACCGGCGAGCTGCCCGCGGTGTTCCCGTACGAGCACGACTCGACGGACCCGATCATCATCTCGCACTCCTCCGGCACCACGGGGATGCCGAAGGCCGTGCCGCACACGCACCAGACGTTGCTCTACGCCCAGCTGCACCGGCTGCGGCTGTCGACGGGCAACTCGATGGGACGGCTGCTGGTCGCGTTGCCGGGCTCCCACAACGCCTCGATCTCGGTGCTGCTGTTCGGCCTGCTGCTGCGCTCGCCGGTGTACCTGCAGTCCAGCCAGCGCGGCGCCGACGTGCTCGACGCGGCGGAGAAGTTCAAGCCCACCAACATCTTCGGCTTCGCCGGCACGTACGGCGAGATGGCCGCGCACGACCTGTCGAAGCGCGACCTGTCGTCGGTGGAGGGCTGGTACAACACCGGTGACGCCGCCCACGAGGCGCACGTCCGCGCGTTGATCGCGCAGGGCAGCCACGCGTGGATCGACGAGAACTTCCAGCGCGTCCGCAGGCCCGGTTCGGTGTTCACCGACGGCCTCGGCTCGTCCGAGACCGGCTACTCGATCTTCCACAACGGCCACCGGCCCGGCAGCGCCTCCTACGGCCGCTGCATCGGCAAGCCGATGAGCTTCGCCGAGGCGGCCGTGCTGTCGGAGGACGGGAAACCGTTGCCGCCCGGCGAGATCGGCAGACTCGGCGTGAAGTCGCCGACGCTCACGCCGGGCTACTGGAACGACTCGCTGACGTTCCACCGGTTGCGGCTCGGCGGCTACTGGCTCACCGGTGACCTGTCGATGCAGGACGAGGACGGCAACTTCTACCACCTCGACCGCGCGCCGGACGCGATCCGCACCGCGCACGGACTGGTGCTCAGCACCCGCACGGAAGAGCTGCTGCTGCGCGAGATCCCGGAGCTGTCCGACTGCACGGTGGTGGCGGTGGCACCCGACGGCGTGCGGGCCGACTGGGACGGCGACGGCGTCGGCGAGGCGTACGTGCTGGTGCAGACCGGCGGTTCCCGTTCCGATGACGAGTGGACCGCGCACGTCAACGAGGTGCTGGCGAAGGCCGGTTTCCCGGTGTTGACCCGCGCGCTCGTGATGGACGCCGGCGAGGTCACCAAGGGCGCTACCGGCAAGGTCCTCAAGCGGGAGCTGCGCGAGCGGTTCCGCGACCGGCTGGCAGGGCGCTCGTGACGGAGATGTCGCCGCAGCTGCGGGCGATGGAGGCGTACCGGGCGTGGTGGCTGCACGACGCCCGGTGGTACCAGGGCGTGGCGAAGCGGTTCGGCCACGAGGTCGCGAACGAGATCAACGCCGAGGCGCTGCGGTTCGTCGCGGAGAACATCGGCCGCAAGGTCGCGAAGCGCACCCGTGCCGCGGGCGACGACATCAAGGGCCTGCGCGAGAGGTACGAGGCGTGCGCGGAGGCGATGTTCCCGTCGGAGCTGCGCGACGGCGACGTGGACGTGCTCGACGACGACCTGATCGAACTGGTGATGCGCCGGAACTTCGCGGTGACGATGGTGCGGATGGCCGGGTCGCTGGAGGGCTACGAGTGCCCGTGCACCGACATCCACGCCGGCTGGTCGGCCGGCCTCGGCGTCGAGCTGACCGAGAATCGCGCGACCGGCTGCCTGCGCCACGGCGACCCGGCGTGCCGGCTGCTGATGCGCGTCCGCGCGGATCCGGAGGAGTGAGCGGTGCGGGTGCTGGTGGCCGGGGCGACCGGCGTGCTCGGCAGGGCGCTGCTGCCGTTGTTGCGGGAACGCGGCCACGACGTGGTGCCGCTCGGCGTGGACCTCCTCGACCGGGCGGCGGTGCTCGACGCGGTCCGGTCGGCCGCGCCGGACGTGGTGGTGCACCAGGCTTCCGCGTTGCGCCACCCGCGGGCCTTTGAGCAGACGGCCCTACTGCGCACCATCGGCACGGACACCCTGCTGGCGACCGGGGTGCGGCTGGTGGCGCACAGCATCGCGTTCGCCACCGCCCCGGCCGGCGACGCGGTGCTGGACGAGGACGCTCCCCTCTACCTGGACGCGCCGGATGCCGGATGGGCGACCACGACGGCGGCGGTGGCGACGTTGGAGGCGGCGACGCTGGCGGCCTCGGGAACCGTGCTGCGCCTCGGAGTCCTGTGTGGCCCCGGCACGCAGTACGCGGCGGACGGCGCGATCGGCGCCGCGCTCGCTCGCGGCCGTTACCGCCGGCCCGAGGGCGCCGACGGTGTCACGTCGTTCGTGCATGCGGAAGACGCCGCTCGGGCGACGGTGCTGGCAGTCGAGACCGCCGTGCCGGGTACGTTCAACATCACCGACGACTCGCCCGCCGTGGCCGCGGAGTGGCTGCCGGGGCTCGCGGCTCTGCTGGGCGGGCCACCGCCGCGCACGATCCCGGCGGACATGGCCGAGCGCCTGCTCGGCTGGTTCCCCGTCCACCAGCTGACGCGACTGCGGGGCGCGTCCAACGACCGCGCGAGGCAGGCTCTGGGCTGGAAACCGCGTTACCCCGACTGGCGCTCCGCGGGCCCGCCGGGCTAGGCACCCGAGACGTTCGTCCCCCCTCCGGGTTGCTCCGGCGAGACCGACCGCACCTTTCACTAGTTCACTAGTGAAAGGTGCTAATGTCGCCGGCACCAGACAACGGAAAGGGGCCGGCAGTGGACATGCGAAGGCCGCCGGAGCAGGCGCCTCCGGTGCGCGCCGACGGCGTGGGCAAGAGGTACCGCAGGGGGTGGGCGCTGCGGGAGACGTCGCTGGTGATCCCGCCGAACCGGGTGGTGGCCCTCGTCGGCCCGAACGGCGCCGGCAAGAGCACGCTGATGGGCCTGGTCACCGGACTGCTGGCGCCGACGACCGGTGCGATCACCGTCTTCGGCGACCGGCCGACCGGCAGGGGGCTGCACCCCGCGGTGTCCTACCTGGCCCAGCAGAAGCCGCTGTACCAGCAGTTCACGGTCGCCGAGACGCTCAAGTTCGGGGCGCACACCAACCCGACCTGGGACCAGGGCTACGCCGAGCACCTCGTCGGGCAGGCGTCGGTGCCGATGCACGCGAAGGTCGGCACGCTCTCCGGCGGACAGCGCACCCGCGTCGCACTGGCACTCGCGCTGGGCAAGCGCCCCCGCCTGCTGCTGCTCGACGAACCGCTCGCGGACCTCGACCCGCTGGCCCGCGAGACCGTCCTGCGGGTGCTGATCACCGAGGCCCGCTCCCAGGGCATCACCGTCGTGCTGTCCTCGCACGTGCTGGCGGAGCTCGAAGGCGTCTGCGACCACCTCGTCCTGCTCCACGCGGGACGGGTCCTGCTGGCCGGCGACGTCGCCCGGCTCGGCGCGGGCGGCACCCCGCTCGGCGAACTCGCGCTCAGCCACATGCGCGCGGCGGCGGCACAGGAGGAGGCGGCATGATCTGGGCTTCGTGGCGGCAGCAGCGCCTGCAGCTGATCACCCTGCTCGGCCTGGTCGTCGTCAGCGCGGGCGTCATCCTCCTGCTGCGGTCCAGCATGGTCGGCGACATCGCCGCCGCGGGCCTCGCGCCGTGCGTGGCGAAGGCGGTCGGCGACTGCACGCCTCCCGACGGGGCGGTGGCGGCGTTCGCCGAGGCGTGGGGCACCCCGTTCGACGCCGGCCGGGTACTGGTCGTCCTCGCCCCCGCGCTGGTCGGCGTCTTCATCGGCGCTCCCCTGTTCGCGAGGGAGCTCGAACAGGGCACCCACGTGCTGGCGTTCACCCAGTCGGTGAGCCGCACCCGGTGGATGCTCAGCAAGCTGCTCATCGCACTGGTGCCCGCGATGGCCGCGCTGGTCGCCGTGCAATGGCTGGTCTCGTGGTGGTTCTCCGCCGCCGGGACGCTCGGCCCGCAGGTGAACGGGTCGTACAACGCCATCAACTTCAGCATCGACCACGTCTCGCCCGCCGGGTACGCGTTGTTCGCCTTCGCCGTCAGCGCGTTCCTCGGCGCGGTGACCCGCAGGACGCTGGTCGCGATGACCGCGGGGCTCGGCGTGTTCGTCGTCGCGCGCTTCGCGCTGTCCGGCAGGGTCCACCAGGTGCTCACCGCCCAGCGCCAGGAGGTCACCCCGGACAAGCAGCTGACCGTGTACGACGACGGCAGCCTGGTGATCTCCAAGGGATGGCTCGACGCCGCCCGGCAGACGATCCCCAACGACAAGGTCATGGCCTTCTACCAGACCTGCAAGGACGCGTCGGGCGAGTCCCAGGACGCCTTCGCGCAGTGCCTGTCCAGCTCCGGCGTCACCGCGCGGTTCGCGACGTTCCTGCCGCGCAGCCAGGCCTGGCAGGTGCACCTGGTCGACCTGGCGGTCTTCGGCGTGCTCGCGGTCGTGCTGCTCGTGGGCACGGCCTGGGCGTTGCGCCGGCAGAGCTGAGCACGGCGGGGACCCCGGAGCACCTATGCTGACCGATGTGATCGAGTTCCGGATCGACCGGCGCTCCGGGGTCTCCACCTACGTCCAGATCGTCCAGCAGGTCAAGCAGGCCATGCGGCTGGGACTGCTGAACCCCGGCGACCGGCTGCCCACGGCGCGTGAGGTGGTGGAGGCGACCGCCGTCAACCCCAACACCGTGCTCAAGGCGTACCGCGAGCTCGAACGCGAGGGACTGGCGGAAGGCCGCCGGGGCCTGGGCACGTTCGTGACGAAGTCGCTGTCCTCCGAGGCGACCGCCGGGGACGACGCGCCGTTGCGGCAGGAGCTCGGCCGCTGGATGGGCCACGCCCGCGAGGACGGCCTCGTCGTGGAGGACGTCGACGCCCTCTACACCGCGGTCCGCGCCGAGCACTACCCCGCCGAGGAACGATCATGAACCCCCTGACCGCCACCGCAGTCGGCAAGCGGTACCGCGGCCGCTGGGCGGTGCGCGACTGCGACTTCACCGTCCCCGAGGGCAAGGTCGTCGCCCTCGTCGGCCCCAACGGCGCCGGCAAGAGCACCCTGCTGCGGATGGCCGCGGGTCTCGTCCGCCCGACCACGGGCGAGCTGAGCGTCTTCGGCACACCGGTCCGCGGCCGCATCCACCCCGACGTCTCGTTCCTGGCGCAGGACCGCCCCCTCTACCGCGACCTCACCGTCCGCGAGCTGGAACGCGTCTGCGCCGCCATGAACGACCGCTGGTCGGGCGACCGCGTCCACGAGGTCCTCGGCCTGCTGGCGGGCGTCGACCCCGACGCGAAGGTCGGCACGCTCTCCGCGGGCTCCCTGACCCAGGTCGCCATCGCGATGGCGCTGGGCCGGCTCCCCCGCCTGCTGCTGCTCGACGAACCGCTGTCCGACCTCGACCCGCTGGCCCGCGACGAGACGTTGCGGATCATCATGACCGAGGTCGCCGACCGCGGCACCACCGTCGTGATGTCCTCGCACCTGCTCACGGACCTGCGCGAGGTGTGCGACCACGTCCTGCTCGTCGACGAGGGCCGCGTGCAGGTCGAGGGCGACATCGACGAAGTCCTGGCGCGGCACCGGATCCTGACCGGACCGGCCGCGGACGAGTCCGGTGTGGACGGAACGCTCATCAGTGCCACCCGCACCCGGCGGCAGTCCACCCTGCTGCTGCGCGACGCGGGCCCGGCGCCCACCGGGTGGGCGGAGGCGGAACCGGACCTGGAGTCGCTCGTGATGGGGTACCTGCGGGCGTCGCGCGAACGCCGGATCGCGGCCCGGCGCGGCTGACTCCGGCCGGCGCGGCATCAGTCGGGCGAAAGCGGCCGAACGGGCGAACCGACGACCGGTCCAGCCCACTCGCTAGGTTGATCTTCGTCCGTTCCGCTTCCCCGCCGTGCCAGGAGTTGTCCCGTTGATCCCGAGTGGTCGGCTGCGCGTCCTGGTGGACGCCCCGTGGTTCAACAAGGTGATCACCGCGGTGATCCTGGTCAACGCGGTCACGCTGGGCGCCGAGACCTCGCCGGTGCTGCTCGCGTCGTTCGGCGACGTCCTGCACCTCGTCGACCGGCTGGCGCTGGCCGCGTTCGTCGTCGAGCTGGCGCTGCGGTTCGGCGCCTACGGCAGGGACTTCTTCCGCGACCCGTGGAACTGGTTCGACACCGCGGTCGTCGCCGTCACGCTGCTGCCGGCGTCCGGGACGTTCTCGGTGCTGCGCGCGTTGCGGGTGCTGCGCGTCCTGCGGCTGGTGTCGGTGGTGCCGAGCATGCGGCGGGTCGTGGCGGCGCTGCTGACCGCGCTGCCGGGAATGGCGTCGATCACCGCGCTGCTGGCGCTGGTGCTCTACGTGTCGGCGGTGATCGCCACGAAGCTGTTCAGCGGCGTCGCGCCCGAGTACTTCGGCGACCTGGGCGAGTCGCTGTTCACCCTGTTCCAGGTCATGACCGGCGAGGCGTGGTCGGAGGTCGCCCGGCAGGTCATGGCCGAGAAGCCGTTCGCGTGGATCTTCTTCGTCGGCTACCTCGTCGTCACGACGTTCACCGTGCTCAACCTGTTCATCGCGGTGGCGGTGAGCGCGATGCAGACGCAGATGACCGAGGAGCACGCCGAGCACGACCGCGAGGAGATGGCCGCGACGATGGAGATCCTCGCCGAGGTCCGCAAGCTGCGTGAGGACGTCGAGGTGCTGCGGAGCAAGGCGTCCGTCTGACGCGGTTTGTTTCGTTCTGCACTGAAACGATCGTGAGCATCAGCGCACGGGCGCGATGTCCACGACCAGAGCGAGGTCGACCAGGTCGACCGCGAGGTCGGGCCAGATCAGCGGGATCCACAGACGTCTCGTCCGCGGATCGGCGATCTCGGGCCCGACGGCCACACCGCGGCGGAACGGGCGGTCGGTGGACGGGGACGGGTCGAAGCACGTGACGACGGCGCCGGCTGCCAGGTGTTCGGTGGGGCTCGGCGACCGGCGCGGGTCGCCGCGAGGCGTGGACTGCGAGGTGGTCATGGCGCGAGATACCCCGGGCGGTTCGGGATAACCGCCGCGACCAGCCGCGTTTACGCCGTCAGACCGGGTAGGCGTGCGTCTCCGTCGCCTTGACGGCCGCCCACAGCCCGTCGCCGGGCCGCAGCCGCAGGTCCGCGAGCGTGGCCGTGGTGATGTCCGCCAGCACGGCCGGGGCGCCGTCGAGCCGGACGCGGGTGGTGTGGGCGTGCTGCTCGATCGCGGCGACGGTCACGGGCCAGGCGTTGCGCGGGCTGCCGGACGGCCGGTCCGGGTACAGGCTCACCGCGGTCGGCGGGAACACGACGTGCACCGGGCCGTCGACCGGCGCCGGCACGGTGAGGCTGCCGCCGCCGTCCAGCGCCACCGACGTGCCGGTGGCGGTGCCGCGGTAGAAGTTCAGGCCGACGAGGTTCGCCACGTAGTCGGTGCGCGGCCGGCGGGCGACCTCGGACGGCGTGCCCTGCTGCACGGCGCGGCCGTTCTCCAGGATCACCAGCCGGTCGGCGAGCACCATGGCGTCCAACGGGTCGTGCGTCACCAGCAGCGTGTGGCCGCCGAAGTCCGCGAGGTGCCGGCCCAGCTCCGACCGCACCTGCAGGCGCGTGCTCGCGTCCAGGGCGGCGAGGGGTTCGTCGAGCAGGAGCAGGCTCGGCCCGGTCGCGAGGGCGCGGGCCAGGGCGACGCGCTGGGCCTGACCTCCCGACAGGGAACGGGGTCTGGTCTGCGCGTAGCCGTCCAGGCCGACGCGGCCGAGCCACCGCGCGGCTTCGGCACGGGCCTCGGCGCGCCGGGTGCCGCGGGCCCGGAGCCCGAACGCCACGTTCTCCAGCGCCGACATGTGCGCGAAGAGCAGGTAGTCCTGGAACACCACGCCGATCGGGCGCTTCTCGGCCGGGACGAACGCGTCCGCGCTGTCCCAAGTGGACTCCCCGACCGCGATGTGCCCGGACGTCAACGGGAGCAGGCCGGCCAGTGCGCGCAGTGCGGTGGACTTGCCCGCGCCGTTCGGCCCGAGCAACGCCACGACCTCGCCGGACGCGATCGTCACGTCCAGGTCGAGGCTGAAGTTCCCGCGCGTGACGCGCAGTTCCGCGGTCAGGGTCATGTCGGCCCGCTGATCCACCGGTCGCGCAGACCGGCCAGCACGCCCACGGACACCAGCAGCAGCACGATGCTCAGCACGATCGCCGCGTCCGGATCGGTTTCCAGGGCGAGGTACACGGCGAGCGGCATGGTCGTCGTCTCGCCGGGGAAGTTGCCCGCGAACGTGATCGTCGCGCCGAACTCCCCCAGCGCCCGCGCCCAGCACAGCACCCCGCCGGCCACCACGCCCGGCAGCACCGACGGCAGCGTCACCCGCCGGAACGTCAGCCAGCGCGACGCCCCGAGCGTCGCCGCCGCTTCCTCGAACCGGGGGTCGGCCGCGCGCAACGCGCCCTCGACCGAGATCACCAGGAACGGCATGGCCACGAACGCCTCGGCCACCACCACACCGGCTGTGGTGAACGGCAACGAGATCCCGAACCACGCGTCCAGGTGCTGCCCGATCAGGCCGCGCCGGCCGAGCACCAGCAGCAACGCCACACCGCCGACCACGGGCGGCAGCACCAGCGGCACCGTCACCAGGGCGCGCAGGAACCCCCTGCCGGGCAGGCCGGAGCGCGCCAGCAGCCAGGCGAGCGGGATGCCGAGCAGCAGGCACAGCACCGTGGCCAGCGAGGCGCAGATCAGCGAGAGCCGCAGCGCCTCCCCGACCTCGGCGCTGAACAGCTGCCCGGACAGGCTCCCCCACGGCGCCTTGACCAGCAGACCGGCCAGCGGCACCAGCAGGAACGCCAGGCCGACGAACGCGGGCAGGGCGAGGACGACCGGAAGCCGTCCTCGTCCTCGATGTCGCGTCACGGGCTGACGAAGCCCGCCGCGCTCAGCACCGACTTGCCCTTGTCGGAGAGCACGAAGTCGACGAACGCCTTGGCGGCGGCCGCGTTCGGGGCCTTCGCGACCGGGGCGATCGGGTAGTCGTTGACGGCCTTGTCGGCCTCGGCGAAGTCGATGCCCTCGACCTTGTCGCCCGCGGCCTTCACGTCCGTCTTGTAGACGAGCGCGCCGTCGACCTCGCCGAGCGAGACCTTGGTCAGCACGGCCTTGACGTCCTGCTCCAGGGTGTCCGGCTGCGGCGTCACCCCGGCCGCCTCGAACACCTTCTTCGCCGCGGCACCACAGGGAACCTGCTCAGCGCACAGGGCGATCTTCTTGCCGGCGTCGGCGAAGTCCGGCAGTCCGGCGATCTTGCCGGGGTTGCCCTTCGGCACGGCGATCTCCAGCTTGTTCCGCACGAACGTCGTGGGCGTGCCCGTGATCGTCCCGGTATCGGTGACCTGCTTCATGTTCGCCGGAGCCGCCGACGCGAACACGTCCGCCGGAGCGCCCTGGTTGAGCTGCTGCGCCAGCGCCGAGCTGCCGGCGAAGTTGAACTTCACCTTCGTGCCGGGGTTCGCGGCCTCGAAGTCCTTGCCCAGCCGGGTGAACGTCTCCGTCAGCGACGCCGCGGCGAACACGGTGATGTCACCGGTCACCTTCGACGCCTCCGAGGTGGTGGACGACGACGTGGTGGTCTGCGCGCCGGAGCCGCAGCCCGCGAGCGCCAGCGCCGCGGCGGCCGTCACGGCGACCGCCCGCACGGTGGTGGACATCAGGCCTCCGGGATCTCGACGACGACATTGGTGGACTTGATCGACGCGACCGCGACGCTGCCGACCTCGAGCCCGAGCTCGTCGGCGGCCTCGCGGCTCATCAGCGACACGATGCGGAACGGCCCCGCCTGCATCTCGACCTGCGCCATCACCCCGTCCTTGAGGACGCGGGTGACGATCCCGCGCATCCGGTTGCGGGCGGACGCGGCGACGGTGACACCGGGTTCGGCGGTCTCGGTCATCCGCTGCACGAACGCGGCGAGCTCCTTGCCGTCGATGGCCTTGCGCCCGTTGTCGAGCGTCGTCGACGCCAGCCGCCCGTTCTCGACCCACCTCCGCACGGTGTCATCGCTGACCCCGAGCATCGCGGCCGCTTCACTGATCCGCAGATTCGGCACGACTGACATACTAGGTTCCGCTTCTGCGGATGCAACAGCGGGCGGCGTTTGCGGATCGAATCGTGATCTGGTGCCGTGCTCACGGATCGAAGCCGATCTGGACGCCGTAGACGCGCTCACGCGGGCAATCCG